>CAOJVB010000001.1 GCA_948444845.1 uncultured Clostridiaceae bacterium
CAAGTCACAAGTTAAAATATTATTTTTTAGGTGAACTAATCAAAAGTTATTGACACATTTTTTATTCATTAATTTCTGTGTCTTCTATATTTTTTTCTTGTTTTCTTTCTTTTACTGCACTAATGTTAGATACTATACTGCTTAATATAACGAATAAATAGAAATTTACTCCTCTTGTTAGTAGCATTGCTCCTTTTAACATATTCTCTAAAAATATTGTACTATATATTGCTATAAATGCTCCTTCGCTTACTCCTACTGCCCCTGGAGATGGTATTCCTGAAACTGTTGCATATAGCAGTGATTGCATTGTTGTTATTTCAAATATGTTATGCTCTGATAGTCCAAATGAACGATATACCCAGTATGTGATACTATAAAATATTATATATTGTGCATAAGTTGTTAATAGTGTTCTTATTACTACCCTTTTGTTATTTTTTATATATGATGCACTACTTTGGTATTTGCTTAGTTCTTTTTCTAATTTTTCTTGTTTTTCTTCTATATTTTTAAATTTGAAAAATTTTAATATTTTTACTACTATATTTATTAAACCTTTTGTCATTCTTTTTGAAAGTATTGATATTAGAAGTAATATTAATGCACTTAGGTTAAGGCCTACCCCTATTACAAAACACCATGCTAGCGCTTTGTTCATGTACTTGTAATTAAAGAATAGACTAAATAGTGCTAGTGATATTGTGACTATTTGCACACAGCTTAGGTTTATTAAGAATGTTAGTGTTGAATTTGCAACAGATATATTATCTTTATACATATAATATATTTGCATTGGTTGACCACCGCTTGCTGCTGGTGTTATTGCACTAAAGAAAAAGCCTATTAATGAATATTTTATATTTTTCCAAAATGTACTTTTCTCATTTAGTGCTTTTAATGCTCTTCCTATATTTATAGAGTCTAATGTTATATATATGCACATACATATTATTGCAATTATTATAAATTCTTTTTTTACTCCTGCTAGTACATTAAAAATTTGGCCTATGTCTTGGTCCTTTAATATTATAGAAAATGTTAATATTATAAGCAGTATGAAGATTATTAAATTTCTTATTATTTTTTTTGTTCTTTCCATCTTTTTTCCTATCTTTATTTTTTTGACTTTTATATTATCTTTTATTTTTTTATTTAAGTCAACTGTTTTTTAGCTTAAATATTAGTATTAATAAAATCTTAAGATACATACTAAAATATGTTTTTATAGGGGCGGTTAGTAGTTGTCCACACTTGCTTAGAAATCTCTAAATAAATTAAATATTTAGGGTAATTTCGTAGAAAGCGCGGACGACTACTAGTCGCCCCTACAAATGTATTCTTTATTATTTGTAAGTTATAACAATGTTTTTATTAATTATATGCTTGTATTTTGAAAAAATATTTCTTTAATTGTCTTTTTTTATTTCTTCAAATCTTTTTATTTTCATTGTTGTTGTTTTTACAAATTCATCTTTTTTTATTTCTAGTTTTTTTATCGCTTTATATGATGTTAATTTTCTATTAACTTGCTTTATTTGCTCCCATATGATGTCATGTATTTGTTCGTCAGTTAAATTTTTTCCATGTTTTGCTTCTATTTCTTCTAGGTTTGGTATTACTTTTACTGTTATTATTAGTTCTTTTTCGCCTTCTACTTCTTTTCCATATACCATACATTCTTTTATTTCTGATACTTCTCCTAGCATTAGTTCTATTTCTTCTGGATATATATTTTTTCCATTTTGTGTTACTATAACATTTTTTGTTCTTCCTGTTATATAAAGAAATCCATCTTCATCTAAGTATCCTACATCTCCTGAGTGGAACCATCTATTTCCTTCTTCATCTAGTTCTATTACTTCATTTGTTGCTTCTTCATTTTCATAATATCCTAGCATTAGTGTTTTACTTTTTATTAATACCTCTCCTTCTCCTTTTTCGTTTGGATTGTCTATTTTTAGTTCCGCACAGTTTACTGCTTTTCCTGCTGAGCCAACTCTTGGATCATATTCTGGTGTTAATGCTGCTATTGGTGCGGTTTCTGTTAAGCCATAACCTTGAAGAAAGCTTATTCCTAAGTCTTGAACCCATCTTCCTACTTTGGCATCTATTGGTGCTGCTGCTGATACTATTATTCTTATGTTTCCTCCTAAGTTTTCATATATTTCACTAAATACTTTTCTTTTAATGTCTACTCCTACACTTTTTAATGCATTTGTTACATGCATCATCGAATTTACTAATGCTGATTTTCCACTTTTTTCTATTGTTTTATTTATTTTTTTGTATAGGTTTTCTATTAATAATGGCACTGCTATCATTGCTGTTGGTTTTGTTTCTTGTAAGTCTGGTACTATGTGTTTTAAACCTTGACATACTGCTACTGATGAACCATTTGCAAATGGTAGTAGAAAGCCTATTGATGATTCATATGTGTGGTGAAGTGGAAGTACTGAAAATAGCCTGTCTGATGTACTTAGTTTTACATATGTACTAACTGCATTTATATTTTCTGCTAAGTTTCTATTACATATCATTACTCCTTTCGAGTTTGATGTTGTTCCTGATGTGAATATAAGTACTTTGAATTCATCTGGATCTATTTCTATTTTTTCAAAAGAATTATCTCCTTTTTCTACCATTTCTTTTCCTTGTTTTATAATAGTTTCTATTCCTATTTCTCTTCCTTCTAATTCATTATCAGAATTCATTTGGATAAAGTATTTTACTGTTGGTAGTTTATCTTGTACTTTTTTAATTATATCTTTTTTCTTAGATGAATATATTACTGCTGTTGCTTTTGACCTGTTTATTACATTTTCTATTTCATTTGCTGGAAGTTCTTTATCTACTGGTACTGCTATCCCTGTTCCACATAGCATTGCCATATATGATACATACCAGTAATATGTGTTTTCTCCTATTATTACTATTCTTTCATTTTTTAAACTATATTTGTTTGTTAACGCTGTTCCTAAGGCTATTACGTCATCTGTAAATTTTCTAAATGTCATTTTTCTGAATTCTTCTTTTGGGTTAAATTTTTCTAATATACATATTTCATTTGAATATTTTTCTCTACTTCTATAGAATATCTCTTTTATTGTTTCATAATTTGTTTTTTCGTAATTTTTGTTTTTTCCTTTTTGCATTCCTTCTTGTTCTTTTTTTAGTTTTTCATAGTCTACTTTTACTTCTTCTATGTTTTCTATATTTTTCATTTTTATTTTTGGAAATTTAAAATTTGGTACTTTGAAATCTTTTAATATTCTCATTTTAGTTATCTCCTTTATTATAATATTTTTTTAGAAAAGGGCACAGTGGTGTCATTCCCTATTGGGTATTCCCACAAACGGTGCCCCTACAGTTCAAATTTTTAAAATTAATTTTTTTATTTTTTTATTTTTTTTATGAATGATTTGTCTATTTCATTAAATAATTCTGGCACTTCTATGTTTTTTTCTCTTCTTAATTTATATATTAAGCTTGAGCATACAAAGCCAAATATTCCTGATGCTATTACATTTGGGTTTGCTTGTATTATTTCTTCTTTTTTCATTCCTTCTTCTACTATTTCTTGTATCATTTGAATGTATTCGAAAACATAGTCTCTACACATTTTGCTTCTAGTTCCTGTTCCCCATATTTCACTTAATATAATTGTCATAAAGCTTTCGTATTTTACTAATACTTTTAGTTCTATTAATACTACTGCTCTTATTTTATCTATACTATTTGTTAATTTGTCTGTTTTTATTGCTATACTATTTTTTAGTAGTTTTACTCCTTCTTCTACTAAAAATTTAAATATTTCTTCTTTACTTGAAAAGTGATAATATAGTGTACCTTTTGCTACACCTACTGTTGCTGTTATTTCTTCAATACTGGTTGCATCATAACCTTTTTCTGCAAAAAGTTTCATTGATGCTTCAAATATCTTTCTTTTTGTTTTATTCATTTCTTACCTCTTTTTTTATAATCTTTTATAATTATATAATGTTATTGGCACATTTGCAAGTTTTTTTTTGATTTGACTGGTTCGTTTAATGAAAAATGTTACTAACTTAAGCTGTAATAAAATTTTTAGCATTTTTTGTAGAGTATAAATTTTTAATAATACAACAAAATAAAAGTTACAAATTTGATTGATTATCAAACTTGTAACTTTATTATTTTTTATCTTCTAGATTTACCATCTAATGTGTCTAAGTTGTCTAGTGCCTTCCCTGTTCCTAGTGCTACACATGATACTGCGTCTTCTGCTATCATTACATTTATTCCTGTTTTTTCTTGTAATAGTTTGTCTAGTCCATCTACTAGGCAACCTCCTCCTGTCATGTATATTCCTCTATCGCTTATGTCTGCTGCTAGTTCTGGTGGTGTTTTTTCTAGTACTGAGTGTACTGCGTCTACTATCATCATTGCTGGTTCTATTAATGCTTCTAGCATTTCACTTGAGTGTATTGTTATTGTTTTTGGAAGTCCTGTTATTAAGTCTCTTCCTCTTATTTCCATTTCTGTATCTTGTATTTTTGGATATACACAGCCTACATTTATTTTTAAATCTTCTGCTGTTCTTTCTCCTATCATTACATTGTGTCTTTTCTTTATATATTTTACTATATATTCGTCAAATTTATCCCCTGCTACTTTTAATGATGTATTTACAACACTTCCTCCTAATGATATAACTGCTATATCTGTTGTTCCTCCACCTATGTCTACTACCATATTTCCACATGGTTTTGATATATCTATTCCTGCTCCTATTGCTGCTGCAATTGGTTCTTCTATTAAGTATACTTTTCTTGCTCCTGCTTGTGATGCTGCATCTATTACTGCTTTTTTTTCAACTTCTGTTACTTGTGATGGTATGCATATCATTATTCTTGGTGAGAATACAAACTTTCCACATACTTTATTTATGAAATATTTTAACATTTTTTCAGTAACTGTATAATTTGAAATTACTCCTTCTCTTAGTGGCCTTGTTGCAACTATATTTCCTGGTGTTCTTCCGAAGCATTCTTCTTGCTTCTTTTCCTACTGCTACTACACTGTTTGTGTTATTATCTACTGCTACTACTGATGGTTCACGAAGTACTATTCCTTTCCCTTTTACATATGCTATAACCGTTGCTGTGCCTAAATCTATTCCTATATCTTGTCCAAATTTAAACATAATTTTATATCTTCCTTTCGGGTTTATTTCTTTTCTATTACAAAACTGTTACGATTATATTACATGTATTGAAAAATATCAATCTTTTTTTAAAAAAAGTTATTATTTTTTATTTATATTAAAAGATGGTGTTTTATTTTACGCCATCTTTTAGTTTTAATATTACTTTTTTAAGAATGAATGTTTTTATACCACTTTGCAAATTCTTCCATTGAGTCTATCGATTCGTATTTTTTTCTGTTTATTCTCTCTTCTTCGGTCATTTGCGCTAGTGTTCTTTCATATCCTGCTGGTATGAATATATACCATAAGTCTGACCATTTTTTCTCCACATTGTTTCCTAGTATCTCATTTGATATTTCTCCTTCATGTCTCCCCATAAATTGATGCAATTCTTTTCCATCATAATATGATAAACATTCTGTGAATCTGCATTTTCTATTTTGTTTTCCTTCCATTAGTTTTAGTATTCCTTTTATTCCTATTGTATCTAAGGCAAAGTTTACAAATGCTCGTGGGAAGCCTTCTAATTCGTCTATCCAGAAACCACAGTCTAGTGATATACATGGCTTGTGTACTAGTTTATAGCTTTCCTCTACTTTGTATTTTGAGATGTATTTTATATCATCACTTCGTGGCTCTTCTAGTTCGTATTCATAGGTTTTAAAATTTACTCCTTTTAAATGTTTTTTTGCTGATTCTATTTTTCCTTTATTGTGTGTTACAAATATTACTTCTTTCATTTTGTTTTCTCGTATAATCAATTCTATAGAAATATTAATCTATTTAATTGATTAATCCCTTTCTTTTAAATTTTTGATATATTATACTTCACGATGTATAATATACATAATACACTGTGGATTTGTTTCTATTTTTTTACAGCCATTTTATGGACTGGTCAAAGGAGACCCAAACCACAGATTTCTATTTTAATTGTTAATTAGTTAGTTAACACGTTAGCCTTTGTTAATGATGTTTTATTAGATTACGAGATTACATGAATAGCAATCCTTGTGGCAAACTTATCAGTGTATAAAAAACTAATTTTTAGGAGGTGCATATATTTGATATATTACGTCGGTATCGACATATCTAAATATAAACACGATTTCTGCATTATCTCAAATGTAGGTGAATTAATTGTAGAAAATTTATCTTTTCAAAACAATAAAATAGGATTTCAATGCCTATTGGAACATTTGAAACCCTATAATAAATCTGATATCCGTATTGCTTTTGAGGCAACAGGACACTATTCTTTGAATTTGGAACTGTTTCTTATTAATAATGGTTATACTTACATCAAAACTAATCCACTTATAATACACCAGTTTTTAAAAGCTCGTAGCTTACGTAGGACTAAGACTGATAAAGCTGACAGTTTAACTATAGCTAAATTCTTAATGTCTATTCCTTACCAACCAAATTCAGATTTATTATACAACATTTTTACATTAAAGTCACTATGTAGAGCAAGAGAAAATTTAATTAAAGAAAGAAGTAAGTTCGCTGTTCTTTTAACAAATGAATTGGACAAGTCTTTTCCTGAGTTAAAGCCTTTCTTTAACAATATGATTTCAACTACTCTATTATATATTTTAGAAAAATATACAAATACTAAACATATTGCTGCAATGAAGGATTACGAGTCAATTCGTAAAATTTCTCGTGGTAAATTTACTTATGCTAAATTTGCTCAGTTAAAAGAACTTGCAAAAAATTCAGTTGGTTTTCATAATGAAAATACTGATTTACTTATTTCTACATATGTCTCAATCTACAATGATTTTAATAATAAAATTGATCCAATAGAAAAACAAATTTCTACAATTATCAAAGTACTTAATCCTAGAATGCTTACTATTCCAGGAATTGGAGAAATATCTGCTGCTACTATTTTATCTGAATATGGAGATATTAAAAATTTCTCTAATCCAAATAAAATGTTAGCTTTTGCTGGCTTAGACCCTAGTATAAACCAGTCTGGTACATTAGAATATAATGGCAAAATGGTTAAACATGGTTCTGGTCATCTTAGATATGCTATTATGAACTCAGCAATGGCAATTTTAAGATTTTCTCCTGAATTTTATGATTATTACCTTAAGAAACGTTCTGAAGGTAAATGTCATCGTGTTGCATTGTCTCATGTTTGTAAAAAACTGATTAGAGTAATTTACTCACTTGAGAAAAATGATATTGATTTTAATCCGTCTTTATTAAAATAATATTTCTATTTTGATATTATTTTGACTTCAAAAAAATTTGTATTTTTGAGGTCTTTTTGGCGTGGGATAATTTCCAATTAAAATTTTTTATAAAAAGGCTTGACTTTTAATAGTTAGTCTCGTATTAGAGCTTGTTTTCCAAATTCTCCTTTTAAACAATGTCCTCCTGCTGTAACGTCCCATAAATTTGGCCATAATTTTTTATTTTTGCTTCTTTTTTGTAATAATACATCTCCATTTTTATTAAATATAAAAGCATATACTGCTCTATGCCATAAGCCTTCTTCATGACATTTTTCTCTTGTTTCTATTTTTCCTGTAAATTCTCCATTTTCATTTAGAACATCAAAATATTCCATCGTTTTCTCCTTTTTTATAATTAAAAATACTATCTATTCTTATTTTAGCATATTATTTTTCAAAATCAAATATTTTTATTATAAATATAAGGGGCTGTAAAAAAGGAAAGATTTGGGACGCGTCAAAAACTTTCCTTTTTTACAGCTCCATTTATTATTCATCGCAAATATGAATTTGTGTTCCTTTAATCATTTCCCTAATTTTTACCTCATTATCTAAATGCATAAGGTATACTTCTATCCCATTTTTTGCTATGTATTTCAATAAGTTAATATTATCTTCTAGCTTAAGGTGTACTCCTCCTACAATAGAAGTATCAACAAAAAGTTGTGTTCCATCATTAAGATATTCTATGAAAGGCTTTAATGTTGTTGTATCTCCTGTATATACAATATTCGTGCCATTAATTTTTGCACAAAATCCGTAACAGTCAAGTTCATCTCCTACATGATTTGTTGGAATAAATGTTACAAAATTATTATTTCTAGTATATCTTTCTGGTGGGAAGCCTGGAATTTGGCAATATCTTGCTACTCCTGTGATTGTAAGAAATTCTTCGATTCTTTCGCATTCAGTAATAATGTTTATAGGTTGTTTTAGTGTAAAATAACTATAAAGAGCTAATTGGCTAAGTGAACCAACATGGTCACCGTGCATATGAGTTATAATTACGTCTATACCTGTAATGTCATTAAGCAGCTCCCTTTTTTGCAACTCTGTCATTACTGTGTGCCCACAATCAATTAGTAATAGCCGTTTTCCTACCATTGCATATGCCGAAGTATTTTTCTTTCCAAAACCACTGTCTTTTCCTAAAAAAGTAATTGCTTTTTTCATAATTTTACCTTCCTTTCTTATAATCATAATAAAAGTACCAATAAAGTTTTTTTGTGTTATATATCATTCACATAATTTTGTCAATGCAATTATATACATTGCATGTGACCAGCCTAAGCCTATTACCCATTTTGCTTGCATGGTTTCATTATCTACTTGTTCTGCTAAAAATCCGTTATTTGTTGCTGTTTTTGTTACAAATTCTATTTGTTTTCTTGCTTCTTCTATTTTTTTAGTTTCTATATTATATAGTGCCATCCAAAGTGTTGAGATTACCCATGGGTTATTTCCGCCTAAATAGTTATCGTTTTCAAACCTTATATAGCCTCCTGTGTATGTTCTTAGGGTTAAATCTATTTTTTCTATTGTATTTTTTATTTTACTATCGTTTGCGTCTAACATATTAAATGGTACTACTGAACCTAAAATACTTATGTCTGTTATATTATCTTTGTTGTTTCTTTTAAGTGTTTTTGTGTTTTTATCGTAGAAGTTATTTATACAATATGATTTTATTTTTTTTGCTTTATCTTCTAGTTCTTCTATTCCTTCATCTATGTCTAGCTCTTTTTTTATTTCTATCATTGCCTTATATGCTGCATATATTGCACTTAAGGAATATAAATGTATGCCTTCATTCATTTCCCATAAATCGTAGCTTTCATGTGTTTTAAATCTTTCTTCACTATTTAGGTTCTCAACAGGAATAGATTTCTCATTAGGGATGTTTCTCTGCATATTCCATTCGTAACTCGCTTTGCTCGAACGACTGGAAAATCCTAATGGGAAGTTCTCAAAAGTGACAGATACCCCATTTGTACCAGATACCCCAAAAGGAAACGTCCCCAATGGGATCGTTGCCTTTTGGCACATTTCGTAAGTTTGTTTTAGGAAATTTTTGTCTTTTGTTTTTTTGTAGTGTTCATATGTTCCATATATTATGCTTGCTGTTTCGTCTATTTGGTAGCCCCAACATGGTGCTAGTCTTCCGGTCTGTGTAGAAGCGTTGTTCCCACATTCCGTTTTTACTTTGAGTGTGTTTACTGAATTTTTCGTAGAATTTTGTGGTTTGGTCTTCCATTTTTAGTATGTCTAGGGCTTTTGTTATGAATACTGCGTCTCGTGGCCAACAGTATGAGTATCTTCCACATTTTTCTCTTTCTTCATCTATTTCTATTGCTGCTGATATTCCTCCTGTTTGTGAGTTTGTAAGTAGAGGGAATAGTAGTATACTTCTTGTATATATTTTTTTCATTTCTAGGTACTTTTTATAGGTTGTTTCATTTGTTTCTTCTTTGCCTGTTAGTAGTTTTTGCCATTTTTCTTCATCTTTTAATATTCCTAGTCCATCGTGATTTTGTACGAAATCGTTCCAATATTTTTTTGCACTTTCTAGTTCTCTTTCTGTATCTAAGTTTCTTATTTGTTCTATTTCTTCTATTATTTCATCAAATTTGCTTTTTTTGTTGTTATCATTTATATAAATAAATATTTCTATTTCTTTGCTCTCGCCTGGCTTTAAGGTTCCAATGTCGAAACTTATGGCTGAATCGTTTGCCATTCCTATGTAGTCTTTGTCGTGTAGTACTGCACATTTTATATCTTCGCTACTATTGTTTAGTCGGTAGCCTAATATTGGTGTTTTTGAGAATATGCTAAAGGTATAGTCGTGTGAATATTGCATACATATGTTGTTTTCTATTTTTGTTCCTACCATATTATTGAAGTTTGATAATAGCTTTGAATATATTAGGAAATTTACATTTAAGTCTACACTATTTTCGTTTGTAAATCTTAGTTTTTTTATTATTACATCTTTTTTGATAGATACAAAGTCAGTTTGTAGTATTGATAGGTTGAAGTATGTATTTTTTATTTTTGTATTTAGTATGTTTGTGTTTTCTGTATAGTATTGTTCGTATTCGTTGTTTATATCTTCATGTAAATATATAATCATTGAATCGTTTACTTTTACTCCTGTGTGCATGCATTCTATGAATTGTTTATAATCTCTTGTAGGGTAAAAAAGCCTTAGCATTTCTCCTTCTTTACTAAAGCTTGCTACTATATTTTCATTTCCTATTATTGCTTCATTGTAATATTTATTTTTCATATTTAACTCCATTTGTTTTTTTATTTGAAGTTAGAAGTTGGAGGTTGGAAGTTGGATTTTTAAGTATTCCTTCGTAGAATAGGTAGCTATATTATCTCCTACAACTCTTTCTTCTTTTCTTTAGTTAATTATACAGTCTGGGCTTTTTGCATATATTAGTTTTTCTACTTCTTTTTTTATATTTTCATCTTCTGTTTGTTCTAATTGTCCATTATCTTTATTTTCTTTTAAATATATGACTTGTTTTGTTTTTTGTTCTTGGCACATGTATATAATATTGCCTTGTATCCATAATTTTTGTATACATATATACTCTTTTTCATTTATTATAATTTTCTCTAATATTTTCATTTTTTTATTACCTCGTACTTTCTTCATTATCTCTTGAAATATCTTGTTGTTCTTGTTTTTCTGTACTTTTATTATGTATTATAGGTGTTTCATATTTTATAGAATTCCTAAAGTTAGCTGCTTCTTGCTCTTTCGTTGTAAGTTTTTCTGATTTTTCTATGTCTGGCATTTCAGATTTCTCTAACTTTTCTTGTTCTAGTATTCTTTCTTCCAACTCTATATTAATGGCTTCGCTTATATTTTCTTTAATTGTTGGCTTTAGTATTGTTTTTCTTATATATTCCTCTAATTTTGTATTATCGTTTAATGGTTCATCTGATTGTACATAATATTTTCTTGCTATTTCTTTTATGTTAAATTCTGAATCAATATAGTCATCATCAAATTTACTTTCTATTAATATTTCAGGATTTCTACTATTTTCTATATCTATTTTTTCTTTTAGAGTAAATAAGTCTTCATTATCTAAAAATCTATTATATATTTTTACTTTTTTTTCAAGTTCTACTCCTATTGAAAGTGTGTCGCTATTAAAAACTTCATTATTTCCTTCTAATTCATATATTCTATCTACACTTTTTACTATCTGTCCGCATTTATATATATCATAATATATTCTTTCCAATGTCTCTTTTCTATCTTCTCCTTGACTTAGAGTATGTTCTAATCTATTTGATATCAAGTTACTTGCTGCATCTATCATGTTTTTAAACCCTAGTGAAATATTTTCTTTATCTTTGTTCATTGATGCATTGAATATTACGTTTAAACTGCTTTTGAATACATCTAATATAGCTTCTATATTTGCATATGGAAATTTATTTTGTAAGTATTCATAGAAAAAATCTCCACCTTTATCTTTTAGTTTAGCTAGTTGAACTTCTGTAATGTCTAATGCAGCACATACAATTTCTCCTGGGCATTTAAGATTTCCATAACTACCGTTGTTTGTAAAATCAATTCCACAATCATCTGTGTACATAGTTTCATCACTCGAAATCAAAGTTGAAGACAACACGTTTGCATATTCATTAAGCATAGTATCTCCTTCATTATTATTTCCACTATGATATAGCCCATATTGTTTAATATCTTCATTTTCTTTTATTAAATCTGTTGCATGTAAACATTCATGAAATAAAGTATCTATTATATATACGTTTATCAGCTTATTCGTGGGTTCTTTCTTAACTCTTTCTATATGTTTTTCATTTATATAAATTCCTTTACTATTTTCTCTAAAAGAAAACCCACCTGACCATAATGATGGCATTCCTACTTTTTCCATATCTGTAACTTCTAATGTTTTTACATTATTCTTAAAATTTTGATATTTCTTTAAAAATTCTTCTCTAGACCATTCAAATTTTTCATTTGCACGCAAGAAGAATTCATATAATAGTGGTGATAACTTTTTATCATATGAGTTCTTATTTGCTTCAATTAAATTGTCTACATAGTGTATAATTTCTTCTCTTGATATTTTATTTTCTTGTTTGCTTTGCATTTGTTCCTCCTATTTTTATTATTATCTAATCTATGGCACATTACTTAATTTTTATTGGAAGTTGCATATTAATTTTTTTGCATATTCTTCGAAGTATGGACAGCTGCTAGCTGCCCCCTACATCTATTTCTTATCAGTTCCTAAAATGGACAGATTTTCTATTTTAAAACGTCCCCAATGTGAACCTAGTCTTTTATGATTTCAACAATTTGCTGTTCTAGTTCTTTTATTTTGTCATTTAGTTTTTCTATATCTCCATCATTTGCATCTTCATTTAGCATTTCTTCTTTTACTATTGTGCTCATGTCTTCTAGTTCTTCTTTTAGGGTTTGTATTCTTCCTAATACTTCTAGGCGAATATATTGTCTTTCTCGTTGTTTTGTGCCTTTTACTCTTCCTAGTCTTTCTACTTCTTCATTTAATTCATATTGCTCGCCATATTCTGGTATTATTACTGGTATTTCGGTTGTTCCTTGTATCTTTTGTTTTAGAATGACTTGACCTTCTGGCTCTCCGTGTACTAGGAATATTGTTTTTGGTTTTCTAAAAAATGAGTATACAAAGTTTAGTAGCCATTCTTGGTCTGCGTGGCCTGAGTAGCTTTCTATGTATTCTACTCTTGCATTTACTGCTATTTCTTCTCCAAATAGTTTTACGCTTTTTGCTCCATCTACTATTTTTCTTCCTAATGTTCCTACTGCTTGGTAGCCTACAAATAGTATTGTGCTGTTTGGGTTCCAAAGGTTATGTTTTAAATGATGTTTTATTCTTCCTACTTCACACATTCCACTCGCTGATATTATTATTGCTGATTCATTTTTAGCATTTAATTCTTTTGATTCTTCTGCTGTTCTTGTAAATTGAAGCCCTGGGAACTCTAGTGGATTATCTCCTCTTCGCATTATTTCTTGCGTTTCTTCATCAAATAAATCCATATTGTCTTCAAATATTTCTGTTGCAGATATTGCAAGTGGGCTATCTACATATACTGGCACTTTCATTAATGTTTCATATTTTTTTCTAAAATCTTCATCTTGTATTATATCTTTTAACTGATTTAGTTCATATAAAATTTCTTGTGTTCTTCCTACCGCAAAAGAAGGAATTACAACTGTTCCACCTTTGTCTAAAGTTTCTGAAACTATTTTTAAGAATTCTGTAGCTTTATTTTCATCTCTATTATGAAGTCTTCCTCCATAAGTTGATTCCATTACTAAATAGTCTGCATCTTCAATCATAGTTGGCTCTGATAATAATGGTATATCATTATTTCCTAAATCACCTGTAAATACTGCTTTTGTTCTTTTTCCATTTTCGTCTGCCCATATTTCGATAATAGCTGAACCCAACATATGTCCTGCATCATTAAAACGCACATGTATGTTTTCATCTATATCAATTATTTCATCATATTTTACTGGGCAGAATACTTCTAAACATTTTAATGCTTCCTCTGCTGTATAAAGTGGAGGAATTGGGTCTAATCCTTTTCTTACTCTTTTCTTATTTTTCCACTCAATTTCCATTTCTTGAATGTGACCGCTATCTGGTAACATTATAGAGCATAAGTCACAAGTTGCTTTTGTAGCATATATAGGTTTTCTAAAACCTTCATTATATAGCTTTGGTATTCTTCCTGAGTGGTCTATGTGTGCATGGGTAAGTAGCATGAAGTCTAATTCATTTACATCAAATGCAAAAGGTGATGAATTCTCCCATTCATCTTGTGCAGCACCTTGGTACATTCCACAATCAACTAAAAACTTCTTACCTGCTGCCTCCACTAAAAAGTTAGAGCCTGTAACTGTTTTTGTTGCTCCTAAAAAGGTAATTTTCATTATTATCATTCCTTCCTTTTTTCCCATTAGGGACGTTTCCTTTTGGGGCATCTGCCACTTTTGGGGTATCTGTCCCTTTTGGGAATTAATATTTTACTTTGTTTTTTGTATTAGTGTTAATTT
Organism: uncultured Clostridiaceae bacterium; assembly: GCA_948444845.1. Lineage (GTDB taxonomy): Bacteria > Bacillota > Clostridia > TANB77 > CAG-508 > UMGS1663. The sequence goes on from CAOJVB010000001.1 coordinate 14,546, forward strand.
CTTGCATGTAGGTTTTAATCTATTTATTTTATTGTATGTATATTCTCTATAACTTATATTGAGCTGATGCTCTATTTCGATATTTTTTATAGCTTTTAGCTCATTCCCAAAAGTGACAGATACCTCAAAAGGGACAGATACCCCAAAAGGAAACGTCCCCAATGGGAATGGTGGTTATTGCCATAGTTTTATTTTTTTGTTTAGTTTTACGTTTAGTTCGGTTTTTTCGGTTATTTGTATTTGTTTTGTTTCGTCGTGGGTGTTTCCGTCGTATATGTTTAGGGTTAGGGTTCCTTTTGTGTATTTTAGGGTGTATATTATTGTGTCTAGGTCTATTATTTTTGTTTCGTATATGTTTTTTAGTATTTGGTTGTTTGTACTTTCGCTTTGTGTGAATTTTGTTAGGATTTTTTCCGTGCATGCTTTTCCGGGTTAGTTTATTTTCTAGTTCTTCTATTTCTTTTTCTAGTGGTGGTATTGGTTTTATTTGTTTGTAGTATCTTAGTTCGTATATTAGGTTTTCTATTTCGTTTTTTTCTTTTGATTTTTCTATTTTTTTCTCAAAGCATTGTAGAAAGATTTTTTCTAATTCTGTGTGCAATCTTAGTAGGTTTTCTTTTGTGTTTTCTTCTATTCTTATTTCTTCATAGTAGTTTAGTTCTTCTTCTAGTTTTCTTTTTATTTGTACATATTCTTGTGGTTCCATTTTTGTGTTTATTTCTTTTATTTGTTCTAATTTTTTGTTTCTTTGCTTTTCTAGCATTAGTTTTAGGTGGCTTGTGCTGAATATTTTTTCTTTGTTTGGTAATTTTTTGTTTCTTTTTTCGTATTCTTTTCTTAGTTTTATTTCATCGTTTAGAATAGTATCTATCTCTTTTATTTGTTTTGTTATTTCTCTTTTTTGATTTGATAGGTTTTCTATGAATATTTTATTGTTGCTCATATTTTTTAGTTCTTCTTTTAGGTTTAATACTCTTTCTTTTATTTTTTCTTTATATTCTTTATTGCGGTTTGCTGTATTTAGTATTGCTACTTTTATGAATTCTTCGAAGAAGCTTTTTGTTAGTTCTTCGCCATAATTTTCTATAAATCTATTTTTTATTCTTTCTATGTGGTCTATTTTTTCGCCTTTCATTTCTTCTTTTGTTATTCCAAAGCTTTCATTATATTTACTACTTAATATTACATTACTTGGAATTTCTTCTAGTTCTTCATCTTCTTCTGCTCTATTGTTTATCCAGTTTTCTATTCCTTTGTTCCCTATTAGTAGTATTAGAATTTGGTATAGTTTGTTATATACTGCTTTTGCAAATTCTAATTTTGTTATATCCCATGACCATCCGTTAAAGTTTGTTATTAGCTCTAATGAATTTTCTTTGTTTCCTATTAGTAAAGTTTCTTTTATTGGAGTAGATATTATTTCGTATTTTGGAAGAATTTCAATTTCTTCTTGTCTCATTTGCATTATTGCTTCTAATATACTTTTTTCGTTTTGGAAGGTTCTTATTTTTCCTTCTTCTTTGTCTATTATGCAATTTATATTTTCTTCGTATAGTTTTTTTCCTTCTTCACTTGCTATATTTATTATTTCTATTTCGTTGCATCTTTTTTCTATTGTTTCTAATATTTCTTGTACGAATTGTTTTTTTGAACATACATTTACTTTTACTTTTTTATAGTCTTCATATGCATTTTCTATTTTATATAGCATGCTTAAAAGAAGGTTTTTTACGTCACTTGAAAAAGCCTTCTTTTCTAGTATTATTTCTAATTCGTTGTTATAATCTTTTATTATTTTTGAAAAAATATCTTTTGGCATTTTTTCTTACCTTTCTTTTGTGTATTAGATGTTGAAAGTCGAATATCAGAATTTAGGGTAGTTTCTTTGTAGTATAGATTATATTTTTTATAAATTATATTTGTAAAAAACTTCGTCATAACCTACATCTAATTTATAGAACCTTTGCTCCCAGTCGTCAAGTTTTCCTCCCCAACTTTCATATATCTCTCGAGCGTTATTGTTTTCTTTTAATACTCCAATTATGTATTTCGTAGCACCATTTTTTCTTGCCCAATCTTCAAAAATGTTTTTTAATTTTGTACCTATTCCTTTACCTTGATACTTTGGATTTATATATAATGAAACTAAATCAGCAAATCCAGCTTCTACGAAATGTTCATAAGTGGATTTTATTGTTCCATACATTGCTCCAACAATTATTCCATCGCATTCTGCAACATAGCATATTCTCTCATTATAATTATAGAATTTATTAGCAAAATTTTTAATTTTATCTTCTGATGTTTTTTCACTATCAATAAACACTTCTTCTGGTAGAATGTTTTTATATGAGACTCTCCATACTGAATTTATAAGTTCTATATACTGTTTTGCATCATCGTTTATTACTTTTCTAATTATTATTGAATCATTTGATATATTTTGCATTATAGATTTCCTCCAATTCTATTTTTATAATTTTAACATTTATCAATTATAATTAGTGGTACATATATTTCATCATCTGAATATCCTGCGTGTTGTGATCTTAGTACTTCGTCTCCTTCAGTTATTATACATTTATTTGAATTTTCTGCTATTGCTATAAAGTCTCCTATTGCTTCTCTAAATAACTCGTTTTCTTGCCCATCCCCAAATAAATGATTTTCTATTATTTCTAACTTAGAATATAATTTAAATTCTTTTCCAAAATTTTCATTGAATTCTTGAGCAAATTGTTCTTTATAATCTTTCTTTATTTTAAATGATACTGCTCTTTGTTCTAATGAAGTGGTTCTTTCTAGCATTTCTGTTATTTTAGGGTAGTCTTTTAAATAAATATGTTCCACTTCTTTATGTCCATGGTCTGCAATAATGATTATTATGGTGTCGTTTAATTTCTTACATAATTGTTCTACTTTATCATTTCTTATTTGAATCAATTCTTTTACTTTAGTATCGTCTGGACCAAAGTCATGCATTGAATGGTCTGGTTCTGTATCATAAGCATAAATATATTTTTTTCCTTCTTTGTCGCACTCTGTCTTTATAATTTCTAGCATCTCATCTAAATTATTATATTTATTTTCACCAAAAGGAAATAATTCAATTGCTTTATATTTTGTGTTTTCATTAATCTCATCAATTATAGTTTTTTGTACTAACTTTTCTTTCACTTTTAAGAAGTTGTTACTTATTACTTCTTGTTTTCCTTTTTCACTATTTAAAAATAATGTTATAGTTTCATCAATAGGAGCTATATACATATTCCATCCAAGCCATCCATGTTCAATAGGATTTAGTCCTGTACGTATTGATGTGGTTGCAGCAGTTGTCGTTGCTGGAAATACTGTTGTGATTTCTTTAATTTTATTCTTTCTAAAAAATGAATTTTCGTCTAACGTTCTATCTAGTATTTGTGAGCCCATTCCATCGAAAAGCATAAGTACAACATTTTTAGGTTGTTTTTCACTTAATAGTTTGTCTATATATTCTATAGAATTATGTTTTGTGCTTAATCCAAAATATTTTTGAATTGAACAAGCCAAGTTGGTTAGACATTCATTATAATTATTTTTTACTAGCATTTAATTTTTCTCCTTTTATTTATGCTATTTTCATTTTAGGCTAAATTTTATTATTCTTTTCGCTTATTTTTATAAATTGCTCATTATTTTAATTGTTTTCCAATAATTCCTTTTGTACTTTTTTAGAAAATGTTTTAATTACTTCATCATACGAATGATCTATCATTTCGATTATAACATCATCTTCGACATCTCTACCTATATATACTGTATTCCAATAATTAGCTTGTACTGCTGGACAATGATATCCTTTTATTACAGTTCCTTCATATTTTTTTCTGTATAATTCTGCTAATAACATGTCACATTTTAATGTTATTTTATAATCATTTTCTAATGGATATAATTGAGCAAATAATTTTTTGTTAACTTTAAAACATATAGGTATATCTCCAAATGGATAGTCTATATATGTTTTATTTTTTGATAAACAATATTGTTTTATTTCTTCTACTAGCATTATTCAAAAATCACCATTTCTTTATCATTTATATAAATAGCTTGGTTATCAGTTAGGTCTATTGCATCTTCATTTACTATTACTCCATTTTTGCTTCCTTTTTCACAATGAACATCTATTTTGTTTTTTATGAATTCTAAATTGTTTTCGTATTTTCCTGATGTTGCTACAGTTCCTGCACTTACGCCAATATATATTCCACCATTATTTATAAATTTATTTACTACTTCTTTAAAATTAACTTCATACATTCTCTCAACTAAGTACTTTGTAGTTCCACCACATACATATATTGCATCAAATTTTTGTAGTTCTTCTTCCTTAATTGCTTTGTGCATATTGTATACAGTTATATTTTCTTCTTTTATTCCACAATTTAATAAATCATCTGCACATTTAGATAGTATTTTTACTGCGCCGATATCTATAGCAGCAGTTATTATAAATAATACTTTTGCTTTTTCTGGTTCTTTATTTAAAAGTTCTAAAAATTTATTTTCTATGTTTCTATTTTCAAATCCTGTACTTGTTAATAGTATTTTTTTCATTTTTTACCTCTAATTTTATTTTTTTCTAGTATTCTTCTGCATTTGAATTTAGCGCTCCTATTTTCTTTATTGTGTCCATTGCTTTTGCTACTTCTGATGTTGGTTCGGCTGGAGCTGTTGCTACTGGTGTTGTTCCCATTTTTAGTTCTGCCCATCTTTCTTTTGTCATTAATACTTCACGTGGTTTGCTTCCTTGGTAGCCTGATATTATTCCGCGTTCTTCCATTTGGTCTATTATTCTTCCAGCTCTTGCATAACCTACTTTGAATCTTCTTTGAATGAAGGAGGTTGATGCTTGGCCTGTTTCAACTACTACTTCTATTGCGTCCATTAGGAATGGGTCTGTGTCGTCTTCTTCTGATTCTTCCATTATTTCTTTGTCTGATTTATTTGAGTTTTCTATACTTTCTAGTATGTCTTCGTTGTATTTTACTTCTCCGTTTGCTTTTACGAAGTCTACTACTTTTTCTACTTCGCTATCTGATATAAAGCCTCCTTGTACTCTTGTTGGTTTTGGTGCTCCTGCTGGATAAAATAGCATGTCTCCTTTTCCTAGTAGTTTTTCTGCTCCTACCATGTCTAGTATTGTTCTTGAGTCTACTTGTGATGATACTGCAAAAGCTATTCTTGATGGTATATTTGCTTTAATTAGACCTGTTATTACATCTACTGATGGTCTTTGTGTTGCTATTACTAGGTGCATTCCTGCTGCTCTTGCTTTTTGCGCTAGCCTACATATTGCGTCTTCTACATCATTTTTTGCTACCATCATTAGGTCGGCAAGCTCATCTATTATTATTACTATGTGTGGAAGCTGTCCTATTTCTTCTTCATTTTTTATTGCTTCATTATATCCTTTTAGGTCTCTTACTCCTTTTGCTGCAAATGCACTATATCTATTTTCCATTTCTTGAACTGCCCATGCTAGTGCTCCAGCTGCTTTTCTTGGGTCTGTTACTACTGGTATTAGAAGGTGTGGTATTCCATTATATACTGAAAGTTCTACTACTTTTGGGTCTACCATTACTAGTTTTACTTCACTTGGTTTTGCTTTATATATTATACTTGATATTAATGTGTTTATACATACTGATTTTCCTGAACCTGTTGCTCCTGCTATCATTACATGTGGCATTTTTGCTATGTCTGTTACTACTTCTTTTCCTGCTACATCTTTTCCTAGTGCAAAGGCTAGTTTTGATTTATGGCTTCTGAATTCTTCTGTATCTATTATGTCTCTGAAATGTACTACTTCATTTTCTTTGTTTGGAACTTCTATTCCTACTGCTTGTTTTCCTGGTATTGGTGCTTCTATTCTTATTGTTTCTGCTGCTAAGTTTAGTGCTATATCGTCTGCTAGGTTTGCTATTTTACTAACACGTACACCTTCTGCTGGTTTTAGTTCATACCTTGTTATTGCTGGCCCTACTGATACATTTTCTACTTTTGCTGAAACTCCAAAGCTGTACAATGTTTTTTGCAACCTTGTTGCTGTATCTGTAACTGCTTTTTTTCCTCCTTTTGGTCCTTTTGATTCTCCTTCACTTAATAGTTCTACTGGTGGAAATTCGTAGTTTTCTTCTTCTACTGCTATTGTGTGTTCTAGGTTTAATACCTCTTTTACTTTTTCTTCTTTTGTTTCTACTTCTTGTTTGAATAAGTTGCTTTCTATTACATTTGGTTTAAATTGTTCATTTTCTAAGCCTAAAGGTATTAGTTCATCTTTATCATGATTATATTTTTTTAGTTTTTTGTTTTCTTCTAGTCCATTCAAGTTTATCGTTAATTGATTTTCATCAATTTCCATTGCCCTACGTCTTGCTTCTTCTTTTTCGCGTTGGCGTCTTTCCCTTGCTGTTTCCTTTCTTGTTTCAATTTCGTTTATTTCTGTTATCGGACTTACTTTTGTTGCTTTTCTTTCTTGTTCTTTATATTCTCTTCTTTCTTTTCTTCTTAGTTCTCTTTTTTCTTCTAGGTTATCTACTGTGTTTGCTATTAATTCTGCTGGTTTTATTGCAAATATGAATATTACTAGTACTATTGCTATTCCTAAGGTTAGTATTATGGTTCCTAATGAGCCTAACATATTTATTAGCGGTACTGCTAAAAGCACACCTATTACTCCTCCCCCTATATCTCTTTCTCCTAAGTAATATGCTTGTTCTACTATTTCTTTTATATTTTTTGATATATTTATAGTTCCTGCTGATATTTGGAATACACTAAGCATTATTGATATACATATTAGGAAAATTGTGTATTGAATAAGTTTTGTACTTAATATATCTTTTTCTTTATTACATGCTAAATATATTGCTATTGCGAATGTTCCTATTGGTAATATGTATTTTATAAATCCCATTATTCCACCTAGTGCTGGGCTTAGGTGCTGACCTATTACTCCTGATTTCATATATATTAATACTGCAAGCAAAATGCTCATAATTATCATTGAAACTACTGCTACATCTAAGCTTACTTTTTTTTCTTTCTTTCTTCCTTTTTTACTTCTTGCCATTTTTGTGTTTCCTTTCTTATGTGGTTTTATTTTTGTTATAATTGTCCTATTTTTATAGGTTAATTTTATCATTAGTGTGGTGTATTTGCAAGGAAAAATGGTTAATTTTATATATTTTAGTTTGCAGAAAAAAAGGATTGATTTGTAATACCTTTTATATAACAAAAGAGCGCAATGGTGCAATTTGTAACAAGCATTCTAAGCCAACGGTGCCCTACGTTTGAAATCGATTTTTCCCTATTTTAAAAAAAATGAAATAAACTTTTATAAATTTCTAAAAGTTTATTTCATTCTTTTATTTATGTTATATTTTTGCATTATTAAATTTTATAGGAAAATTGTTATAATAACTATATTAAACTTATTTAAAAAATTGTATTCTATCCTCAAGTTTATAATTTGCTTTTATGCTTATAATTTCATCTTTTAATCTTTGTTCCTTATCTGAAATCATAAAAGGATTTAGTTTATAATCCACAAATGTTTGAGTATCTTTATTCATGACCCGCTTGGGTACAATTTGTATATTCCAGTCCAACAATAAATAATTATAAAAATATTCATATATGTTAAATTTAGAAGTTTGTATTGTGCTTGGCCATTGACTTTCTACTGAATCTATATCACATGATTGTATTAAGATACTTTTCAGTATATCTATTTCATCAAGTGTTAATATTAATCGCTTAGGTTCATACCAGTTATCCTTAGAATTATTCCAAAACATTGGATTATATCCTGTTGTTTCAAATAACTCTATTATATCTCCTCCAATTTTTGTTTTTTCACTAGAATATACTTCTAAAAAATATTGATATAATTTAAGTTTCATATATTTTTCAGAATTTAAATATTCCAGATTTCCTAAATATTTTATTGTACTTGTTACGTTCTCTATTGCACGTTCTTTATCATGTGGGCAATATACTCTTAAAGGATTAAATAATTGCTTAAATGTTTTCAGTATCTTATTTCCACCATGTCTTGAATCATTTTCACTAACATTAACATATTCATCGTCTATCCTAGGATCAATAAATATTCCATGATCAAAAAATCCTCTATAAATCCTCTCGTAATGTTTAAAATACTTTAATGCCATATTTTTTTCCTCCTGCAAACATACATATATAAGTTTATAGTTACAAAATTTTATAGTTTTCCTTTTTTTCACTCCCTTCAAAACACAATGTAATTACAACTGTTATATTTATATACTAATATTATTTAGCTATTTTATCACATTCTGTAAACAATTACAAGTTTTTTATCTATAAACTGTTTTTAATAATTAACTTATTTAGTAAAGGGCACGGTGCCCCGTGCCCCTACTTAGTATTTTAATTTATAAATTTATAATTTCTCAATTTCTTCTTTAGTTAATCCTGTTGTTTCTATAATTATTTCTATATCTACTTTTTTATCTTTTAATTTCTTTGCTATTTCAGTTTTCGCTCTTTCAAAACCAGTTAGTTCAAGAGCATTTTGATCCAATATGTACTTTTCTCTTAAATCTGCTAAATATCTTTCATGTTCATCCATACTTATTTCTTCTAAAATTTCTTTAGCTTTTTTTATAGGTTCATCTACTTTACTCATATCAATATCACCTGACTTTATAATAAAATTTACCCAAGTATCTAATTTATCATTCACTGAATATCTTTGTACTTTTGGTAATTCGATTATATATATTGCCATTACATCTGTCAAGATGATATCTTTATATTCTTCTTCTCTAAAATTCCACTTTGTTTTATATTTTTTTATTGATTTAAGACTTTCAATATCAAAACTTGTGAATAATATTGCTATACACTTATTTTTCTAACCACATAGAATATACTTTTATCCATTTTCCTGTTCCATATGCACCAATTCTTATATACAATTCTTCATTTATATCTGTTAAATCTATTTCTTTTTCTGTTTTCTCTGTTCCAGTATTATCTATAGGCCAAGAGTAATATTGATATCCCTCATTGTAACTATCATTAATATTTTGAGTAATATTTATTGTTCCAAAATTTGAGCCTCTAGAATTTCCATTATCTTCAACTTCAAATTTCAATTTTTTATATTCTTTTAAATTAATTTTATTAGTAGAGCAAATGAAACCATATGAAGCCACTGCATTTCCTGTTACCTTAATACTCTTATCACTTTCATCAATTGAAACAAGAATTTTATCTATTTGAAAATTATTATTAAAGCCTCCCATTATTTCTTCGCTTGTAATATCTTTACTATATAAATATGTTTTTGGTTCCAATTTTATCGTTATCATATTGCTTTCTATCTCTTTTCCATCTTTATAGGTAGCAATCACCTTAATTGTATGTGTAGTTTCTGCTTCTAATTCTTCTTTGGTGTATTCTTTTTTATCAAATACTATTTCTTCATTATCTATTATGTATATATATTTTTCTACTTCTGATTCTTTATAAACATATGCTATCTTTGTTGTAAATGAAGTAGTTCCAATATATGGTGTCTCTATTGTAATTAATTCTTCTTTTCCTAAACTTTCTTTTATTTTTAGCTCTTCCCTATCTATTTCGAATTTCCATTTATCTACAAATACAACATTTCCATATATTTTCATATTTTCTTTTTCTATAATACTATCTAGAAATTCTTTATTATTATAGTCTATATTTGTTTCCTTTTCTATAGCTGCTTGTGCTAATATTGCTTCTAATCTTTCTCTTTGTTCTTGTTCTTCATATTTTATACTTACTTTCTTCGCTTTATTGAATATTCCACTTTCACCTATACTTAAATTTATAGCTAAACTTGCTAATATAATTAATAATATTATCGTTATAACAAGTGATATTAATGTTATTGCTTTGTATTCTTTAAGTATATTTTGTATTGTTTCTTTTTTATTCTCACATTTTTCTTTATATTCTATTAATTTTCTACTCTTATATTTCGTTTTTTTATTACTTTTTAATAGTTGCATTTTCTTTATTTCCTTTCTCATATCCTCTATTCAAATTGTACGTAATTTATTATTTATTTGTCAATATTTTATATAATCTATTATGTATTCTTTCCACATAATAACTTATGTTTATTATAATTATTCTACATTATAATTTTTAAGGTGATTTATATGAAATTTAAAAGAATTAAAAATTTAAGAGAAGATAACAAAAAACTTATAAAAGGCCAAAAACTAGTGCCTCTCTATAATGTAAAAAAGTTACCCTCTCCATATTATTTTAGCATATTAGAGGCATCTTTAGTGTGTAGTCCCTAATATATCAATTATATCTTTAGCTGTAAGTTTAAAATACTTTAATAATTCTTCTGCTTTTCCTGATTTTCCGAATTGGTCGTTTATTCCCATTCTTGTTACTTTGCATGGGTATTCTTCTGATAGTACTTCGCATACTGCTGAGCCTAGCCCTCCTATGATACTATGGTCTTCTAGTGTTATTATTTTCTTTGTTTCTTTAGCACATTTTACTATCATTTGCCTATCTATTGGTTTTATTGTGTGCATGTCTATTACTCGTACATTTATTCCTTGTTTTTCTAGTTCTTCTTTTGCTTTTATTGCTTCACATACTATGTCTCCTGTTGCTATTATGCTGGCATCTGTTCCTTCGCCTATTTGAATGGCTTTTCCTATTTCGAATTTTTGTGTTTCATCATATATTATAGGTGTTTCCATTCTTGATAAACGTAAATACACTGGTCCTTTTATTTTTGATATTGCTTCTACTGCCCATTTTGTTTGTGTGTCATCTGATACTGACATTACTGTCATATTTGGCAGTGTTCTCATCATTGATATGTCTTCTAGCATTTGGTGTGTTGCTCCATCTTCTCCTACTGTTATTCCTGCATGTGTGCTACAAATTTTTACGTTTAGGTTTGGGTAACATATGCTATTTCGTATTTGGTCATAGGCTCTTCCTGCTGCAAATACGGCAAATGTGCTTGCATATGGAATTTTTCCGGCAACTAGCAAAGCCTGCTGCTGTACTCATCATATCTTGTTCTGATATTCCCATTTCGAAAAATCTTTCTAGATTTTCCTTTGCAAATATGTTTGTTTTTGTTGCAGTTGAAAGGTCTGCATCTAATACAACTATATTTTTATTTTCTTTTCCTAGGTTTGCTAGGGCTTCGCCGTAGCTTTGGCGAGTTGCTTTTTTTATTTCTTTTTCCATGTTTTCCTCCTTTTTTTTGGATACTGTTATTTTCCGTGTTTGGGACAGTTTATAGTCTAAGCAGATTTCTTCTCGTTTTCCGCATTGGGGACAGTTCCTAATCTAGCCAGATTATTTCTTTTTTTTAGATTGAGGTTCTTCTCTATCTTGTTTCCGATTACGAACCGTCCCCAAAGCTACTTTTCTGCATTGTTTCTGATTACTAACCGTCTCTAATAGCTAGTTCTTTTATCTTCCTTCAAAACTTTCTGGTCTTGTCTTTGTCTTTTTAAAGTCTTCTAAGTTAATTAGTTTTCCATTTCTTATAATGGGAGTTACATTACTAGATGTATTACTAACATATTTTTCTTTATCATTGCTTATTTCAACTAGGCAATCACTTTCATCTGCTACTACTTGTGCTATGAATTTATCGTTGTCAGATATAACAATTATTTCATCTTGTTTTGATTTTTTTAGATGAAAATTATGATTATGATATGAAAAGTCATTTTTCTTTTGTTTAATTGTTTCTGTAACAGTTTCTTCAAAATCTAATCCTTTTTTATAATCTACATTTATTTCATCACTTTCATATTCAAACATTTTATGTTCTTTTTTTACTGCAAATATAGCTTCCTCAGCGCTTTTTAAATTTCCCCAATCTTCAAATATTCTTGGCTCACCTGATCCATCTTTTTCTTTAACACTTCCATCACTATCTACTCTAATAAAATGATGTCCATTATTTTTTCCTTTAGGTGCCCTATATATTACTATATATTCGTCATCTTCTAATGGTTTATCTCCTAGTAACCTAACAAATGAAAACCTATTTAATATAGATGAAACGCTTTTATCAAAACTTTCCTGATAAGTAGGATATACACATTTATCTATTTTTAAAGCATACCCTCCACAATTAATACTTTGGTTAAAATGATACTCCGCACTCTTTTGTATTTCTTCTTCTAGCTTAGCATGAATATTTTCTTCATATGGTATATCTGATAGTAATTGCATATAATAATTAATTGTATTTCTATATCCTGTAGATTTTGCTAATTCATTTTGCATAATATCTTTAAAAGTATCTATTGCTTCTTTATCAAATTTCTCCATAATCTTTTTTCTTAGTAGTATATCTGTGACAGCATATTTTCCTTTATAATTAAAAGAATGATGTCCTCTCCAATTTGAAGAAATTTGTACTAATTTTATATATTCTTTTTCTTCTTGTGAAAATTCATAATTTTCATAAGCTTCTTGAAGTTTATCATCTGTTAGTTCTTTGTTAAAATTTTCTATAATTTCATCTATTTTATTATAATCTATATTATCTCTAAATTTTCTTTCATAATAACTATATAAAATATCGTCAAACCTTTTATAAATCTCTTTTGTTGTTTCAGATATTTGACCTTCCATATTAAAATTTATTATTGTATAATTTTCTAGTTGATCTTCAACTTCCTTTTTTTCTCTATTAAATAACTCATTTTCAAAATATAAGTCTTCCATGTGTCCTCCGTTTTTTATTATTTCTTTTGTTTTTTGTATAAGAAAGTACAGTTTAAGTCATTTTTTATGATGTTTTCTACTATTTTCCGCGTTGGGGACAGTTCCTAATCTAGCCAGATTATTTCTTTTTTTAGATTAAGGTTCTTCTCTATCTTGTTTCCGATTACGAACCGTCCCCAATGCTACTTTTCTAGTTCTTTTATTGCCTTGTTGTATTCTTCTTCGCTAGGTGCTTTTCCATGCCAACCTGCATCATTTTCCATAAAAGATACTCCTTTTCCTTTTATTGTTTTTGCTATTATTGCTGTTGGCTTTCCTTTTATTAGTTTTGCTGTTTCGAAGGCATTTATTATTTGTTCTATGTTGTTTCCATCTATACTTATAGTATTAAAACCAAAGGCTTTGAATTTTCCTTCTATATTGTCTAGTCCTTTCACGCTTTCTACATTTCCATCTATTTGTAAATTGTTATTATCTACTATTACACATAAATTGTCTAACTTATATTTGTATGAAGTCATTGCTGCTTCCCATACTTGACCTTCTTCTATTTCGCCATCTCCTAGAAGGCAATATACTCTGAAACCATCATGGTTTAGTTTTGAAGTTAGGGCCATTCCATTTGAGGCTGATAAACCTTGTCCTAGTGAACCTGTTGTCATGTCTACTCCTGGAACTTTGTTCATGTCTGGGTGACCTTGCAGGCTTCCTTTTGTACTTCTAAATTCTTTTAATTTTTCTTTTTCAAAATATCCTCTTTCTGCTAACACCGCATATAATGCTGGTGAGCAGTGTCCTTTTGATAGAACAAATCTATCTCTTAAAGGTGATGATGGATTTTTTTCATCTATGTTCATTTGGTTAAAATATAATACTGTTAAAATATCTGCGCTTGATAGCGAACCTCCTGGGTGACCTGATTTTGCAGTATATACTTGTTCTACTATATTTTTTCTTATTTCGTTAGAGATTTTTTCTAACTCTTTTACATCTGTAATTTTCAAAATAATTTTCTCCTTTTTTTATTACATTTTATATTATTTTTTTATTCTATGCAATATTTTTATATAATATTTATGTTTTTGGGCATGGTATCTCATATCCCTACGGTTGTATTAATATTTTTGGGTTATTTTTGCTTTAATGTTGCCTTATATCCTTATGGTTTATTTTTATTATTTAGATAATCTTTTTTCCAATTTATAGGATTATTTCTAATATATTTTATTATTTCTATTAATTCTTTTTCATTTCTTACTATATGTTCATAATAATTTCTTTGCCATATATTAGTATCAGATTTATACTGTTTTCTATATGTTCGTGTTACTCCTCCTTTTATATATCTTATTATTGTTGGGATTGTTTTTGATGTAGGATTACCAAATTTTTCAATTGTAGGGGCACGGGGCACCGTGCCTTTTTTATTAATTTCAATAAGCATATGTATATGGTTAGGCATTATTATATATTCATTAATTTCCACATCTCCCCTTATTATATTTGTCTTTTTTATCTCATTTCTAACTATTTCTCCTATTTTCGTTAATTCTATTTTTATTTGTGGGCACGGTACCCCGTGCCCCTACGGTTTTTATTTTTGCTAATATTTCTTTACGATTGTTTGTACATATTGTTATGAAATACATACCATTGTTTGAATAATTATATTCTTTCAATCTTATTGTTTTTCTTCTTTTTATGTTTGAATTATTTATATTTATCATCTCCTATTTTTATATTGGGTACGATGCCTCGTGCTCCTACAGTTTATATTATTTTTTAATAATAATTTAATGGATTTACGTATTCTCCCTCTACTCGTATTCCTAAATGTAAATGTGCACCTGTGGTGGCTCCGTTTGTTGGGTTTCCGGTTACTATCTTTGTATTGGTTTCCGCACTACTCCATATACGTTTTTTGGTCCTACAAAACCGTATTACTTGTCCTTGTAAAACCTCATCGCCAGTTTGTACTATGTAATTTGGAGATACATGACAGTAGGTTATTTTCATATTGTCTTTTGACAGTGTTATTGTGTAACCTCCACCTCCTAGAAAACCCGTATATGTTATTGTTCCATCTACTACTGCTATTAGTTTACTTCCCTCTGGTGCTCCTATATCTATTCCTTTATGATAGCTTGAAGCTCCTGCAGTTGGTGATACTCTTTTTCCGAAATATGAATTTATTTTTGTGTATCCTGGCGCTGGCCATACGAAACCGTGAAGAACTTATTTGCATGTTTTCTATGGCGTTTAGGTCATAATCTACTAGTATTTCCTCTGATATTATTGGTGTAAAAAGACATGAAATTATTAGAACTAAAATTATTAGACAAAAAATTATATAATTTAATGGCTTCAAAAAAGAGCCTAGCATAAAGATTCCTCCTTTATTTTAAGCCCCTATTCAAAACTCGAAGAGTTTTGTACTCTTCTCTCTTCACTCTTCACCCTTCATTTTTTCTTAGGTAATCTCTTCAAAATGCGTGCGGACACAAGTCCACGCCTCTACATCAAATTTCCAAGATTTGTTTTCTTTATTTCTTAAATGCAAAGAATTTGCTAATAAAGAAATTCAATATAATTACTATTACTGTAATTATGCATTTATTTATTAGGTATGCTATATTATCACTAAACAAACCATATAACATATGTATAACATCATTTAATAGAAATACCCCTATTATTTCTATTACCATTGTAAATGCTCTACCTAATATGAATTTTCCAAATTCTATCCATTTTTCTTTTGCTTTATTTGCTTTTGATTCAAATACCCACTTTCTGTTTGTAAAATATGCAAATAGTATTGAACATATTATTCCTATTGTGCTTGCAATATTACCTTCTACTTTAAATATTGCTTTTAATATGTATGAAACTATGATATTAACTACTGTTGTTAGTACTCCAAATATTATGTATGATATTACTTCTTTTGTGCATACTTTTTTTACTATCCTCTTTATTTTTTCCATTTTTACTCCATTTCCTAATATATATCAATTTGTTGTATTTAGAAAAAAGGCACAGTGGTGTCTTGTCCTTAGAGGTATTCCCGCAAATGGCACCCTACGTTTTAAAATCGATTTTTCATTTTAAGAATAAGGGCTAGAAGAAAATATTTTTATTATCCCCTAGCCCCTCTATTTAATTTTTTATGGCAGGGGTAGTAGGACTCGAACCCACACAGGCAGTTTTGGAGACTGATGTGCTACCATTAACACTATACCCCTATTTACTAATACTATATTATATTAACATACTTTTTGTTCTTATGCAAGTATATTTTTATATTTTTTGTTCTTTTTCCTAATATGAACTTGGATATGATACTGGATACTCTGATGGTTATACTGATGATTAGTATTTTAAAAGATACAAGTCTTATTTTTAAGGTTTGTATCTTTATTACTAGTTTATTTTATATCTATTATATATGTCTCTGAAATAGAATTATCATCTTTAGAAACTGCTGTAATTGTCACTGTGCCTTCCTTTATTAATGTTACTTTTCCGTTTTCGTTAACTGTTGCTAAATTTTTATCACTGCTACTCCAAATCACTCCAGTATTTTTCACAAACTCTGGTATTACTTTGGCATTTAATATTATTTGTTCTCCTACTTTGCCTGATTTTTCTCCTGTTATTTCTATTTTTGATATTGGTATGTCTTCTATTTTTACTTGTCCTAAACTCATTGTAGTATAATATATTTGGCTATTATATTCTATTCCTTTAGGATAGTATATTGTATGTGATTGTTCATTTATTATATATATGTCTAGTAAGTTACTTATGAGCTCTTCTTTATTATTTATTTTATAATAATCCTTTCCATAATTTAATTCTTCTTCTCCTATTTTAGATAAGTCTATTACATAATAGTTTTCATTATCATTGATATTTTTTTCTAGCATATTTATATTCGTATATTTATTAATTATTGGCAATGTTTTGTTTTTACTATAATAATATGATATTTCTTCTTTTAGTTTTAATATATCTGTTTCTAAATTAGTTTTATTCTTTCTTTGTATATATGGATTTATATTAATTGTTATTGAAACTGATATTATTAACATTACAACTATGGTTGTGGTTAATGTTATTAATGTTATACCTTTATTTGATTTTAAGTATTTTCGCATTTTTGCATTATTTCCTTTCACATTTTTATTATTTTGAACAACACGCATGGTACCTCGCTCCATACAAAGTAAAATTTAATTTTTTCCTGTTCAAGAACAAAAGTGGCTCCGCCATGCGGTCCCCAAAGTGCGACCCCTACAACGTAGACTATATTTCTAAAAATCCATTTTTCCTATATTATAAGAAAGTGACTTCGCCACGCGGACGAGACATGCTTGCCCCTACAACTTAAAATTGCATACTTTTCTATTATAAAAAGAACTATAAAAAAGTGTGTCTATTTTTCTTGTCAATTTTGACACACTTTTTACAGTTCCTTATTTTACATATCTTCATTATTTATATCTTTTAATAATTCTAGTTGAGAAATTAATAATGCTTCCATTTTTGCTTTATATACATCAAATTGCTTTTTAACATCTTCTAGTTCTTTTTTCTTCATTAGTATTTCTTGACCTAACTCATCTACTGATTTTCTTGCATTTCCTTCTGCTTCTTTTATTATTTGTTCTGCTTGTTGTTTTGCAACATTTTTTACTTCTTCTGCTGTGTTTTGTGCCATTACTAATGTGCTTTGAAGTGTTCCTTCTATTGTTCTATAATGTGCTAAACTTGCTTCTAAATCGTCTACTCTGCTTTTAAGTTCTGTATTTTCTTTATATGTTTTTTCATAATCTACAGTTAAATCATCTAAGAATTCATCTACTTCTTCTACACTGTATCCATTCATCATTTGTTTTGCAAATTTTTTATTTTCAATGTCTAATGGTGTAATCATATTTATTCCTCCAATTTATGTATTCACTTACATTTGTGTATTTTTTAGCCATGATACAGATAATTTGTTTTTTATTTCTTCTCTTGCCATATCATTTGTTATGTCATAGTTATATGGTGCAATTAAAAATATTGAATTAGATACTTTTTGTATATGCCCATCTAAAGCATGAACTGCTCCACTAATAACATCTACTATACGTCTTGCTACATCTTTATTTACATATTCTAAGTTCACTATTACAGATCTTTTTTCTTTTAGCAAGTCACATATTGCTTCTGATTGTTCAAATGTTGTTGGTTGTGATATAACCATTCTTATTTGATTTGTTTGTGGCATATTTACCACTTTATTTGAACGTCTATTCCAAAAATTTTTATTTTCTTCTATATCATCTTCTTGTTCTATTTCTTCATCATATATTTCATCTTCATAATCTTCTTCTGCTGTATCAACTCCAAATAAATCTAATACTTTATTCATTATAGCTCCTGACATTTTAAACCTCCTAATATTACTGTCATTTGTTTTTTCATTACATAGTATCTATCTTTTTTTAATAATTGTCAATACTTTTCTTGCATGTAACAATATTTTAATATCTTTGTAATATCTTTGTAATATTAATTTTCAAGTTCATCATATAATGAAATGGTTTTCCTGTTTTTTAATTTTTCTTCTGATACGCCTTTTTCTTCTAATTCTTTATATGTATAATTTTCAATTATAGAATATTTGTCACTTTGTTTTAATATCTTTATATATATATCATCTGTATATCCCACTCTTTTTCTTACCACATAAGCTAAATCATCTGTCTCATATTTTATTGCTTCATTTGGTACTTTTAGTCCACTTTCACTCCACCATAATATATCTAATGATATTTTTCTGTATTTTATTAATTCTTCTACATACTTTTCTATTTTAAGTATGACTAAACTTTCATTATTGTCTTCCCCAGATATATATTCTACATTTGCTGTGACTTCTTTTGAATTTGACAACCTGATTTTTAAATTGCTTCCTACTTTTATATTTGCAGCTTCTATGTTTTCATTTTTTAGTACACATGCTATATAACAATAGAAGTTATCAACTATTTTCCCACTTTCCTCACTTGTTGGAACTATTTGTCCTGTTTTTAATTTTAGCCTTTCTAACATCTCTTTGTTTAAAGATGCTAATGAAGATGTTGTTAGGGTTTCTTCTAATCCATCTATTCTATATGAAAGGACTCCTGTTCTTACTGCTTTTATATATTCAGAACCATTATTTAATTCATTTTCATATTTGCTTCTTTCCTCTATAAGCTGTTTTAAATATGAACCTGATGGACTATATTCTCCTGCTATTTTTGCTTTTTTTGTAACTATTGAATTAAGTTCATTTTTATACTCTTTTATTTTCTGAATGTCATTTATATTATTTACTTCATATATCTTTTTATATATTTGGTTTTCCAAGTTTTTTATATCAGCTGTATATATATTATTTTCTTTCTCCATTGCTTCTGATATTTTTATATCTAAATTATTTATTTTCTGCAATAGTTCTTCTTCATTTTTAGTATAATATCTATATATTGCTTCTGATTTTGCTACTTTTTCTCCTTCTACTTTTATTTGTGCTATTCCATTTTTATAATTTTCCCCTTTTATGACAGTCTCATCTCTTATTACATATCCTTGGACAGATTCTTCAAAAGATATTTTTCCATTCTCAACACAAAAGCTATCTGTAGGTTTTACTGCTAAATTTACTATTGAATATATAACATATATTATAAGTACTATTACTATTATTGCAATTATCACATGATTAATATTAATTCCTTTTTTCTTTTCTTTCACTTCAATTATCATTCCTTTTTCAATTTTTATAATTATTTATAATTATATCAATATTTTTGTCTATATCATCTTGCCCATTTATCCATGTTATATTTTCATATTTTCTAAACCATGTTAATTGCCTTTTTGCATATCTTCTTGTTTCTTTCTTTATTTTTTCTACCATTTCTTCATAACTTACATTTCCTTGTATATATTCTACTACTTCTTTATAACCTAAACCTTGCATTGCTGTTGGAAATTCTTTATAAATTTTACATATATTTTGTACTTCTTCAATTAATCCGATTTTCTAGCATTATATCTACTCTTTTGTTAATTCTTTCATATAATACTTCTCTATCCATATTTATTGCAAAAAGTTTATAGTCGTATTCTGGTTCTTTTCTTGAGTTCTCCTCTAACTCACTTTTTGTTTTTCCTGTTTGATGGTATATTTCAAGTACTCTTAGAATTCTTTTTTTATCGTTCCTGCTTATTCTTTCCATAGCTGTTTTATCTATTTTTATAGCTTTTTCATATAAATATTCTAGGCCCTTTTCTTTTGTCAATTCTTCTAATTCTTCTCTGTATTTTAGGTCTATTTCAATTTGTGGGAATTCTATTTCATATATTAATGTTTCTATATAAAGGCCTGTCCCTCCTATTACTATTGGAACTTTCCCCTTTTTTAAAATTTCCTTTATCACTTTTTTTGCTTCTTCTTTATACTGTGCAACACTAAACCTCATATCTGGAGTTATAATATCTAACATATAATGTTGTATTCCCTGCATTTCTTCATTATCTGGCTTTGCTGTTCCTATGTTCATTTCTTTATATATTTGCATGGAATCTGCTGATACTATTACTCCATTTACTTTTTTAGCAAGTTCTATTGATAACTTTGTTTTTCCCGAAGCTGTTGGTCCTCCTATTACAATTACTTTTTGTTTTTGCATAATATTTCTCCATTATTATAGTTGATTTTTAATTTTTACATTATATTAATATTCTTTGTGGTTCTTTACGTTTATTATTTCATTTGTTAATGGTCTACATTTCTTCATATTACAGTGTTTGATATTTCATTTTCTATTATATTACTTTCTATGCTATTTGCTATATTATTTGTCATTTTGTTTTCTATTGTATTATTGCTTACATCATTTATTTTTTCATTCTCCACTATTCCATTTGTCATATTATTTTCTATTTCATTCGTACTTAATTCACTTTGTTTGTTTTCATTTTGCTGTGTTTGTTTTGTTAACGTTTCATCTAGTTGTTTTATATTTTTCTTCATTCTTTTAAAATAAAAACATTCAATTGTTAATGTAATTAAAATTAATATACTAATTACTATTATTGTTTTTATGAAATCCTCTTTTTGTATTTTTTTTAGCATTAATTTATTATATTTATTTGCAATAAATGGTATAAATATTATAACATTTACTGGTACAAATGCAAATATTATAAAATCTTTTGCTGCTTCATTTATATTCTTTTCTATTCCAATGCCACTTATCCAATATACTATTGAAACTAATGCATATATAATTGCAAAACTTGCAACTATAAATATTATTTTATTCATTTTGGGAAGTTTTTTTATAAATTGGTATATTAAAGTAATCGCTATTACATTTGCCAAAAGTAATACTAACATTATAAATATGTTCATAATTTTCTATTCTCCCTTTTCTCAGTCTCTATTTTTTATTTTCGTCTTTCAAATTTTTTTTCAATATCTGTTTTACTCATTCTTATTGCGGTTGGTCTTCCATGTGGACATGTAAATGGATTTGGTAATTTTAGTAGTTTTTCCATTAGGCTATCTACTTCTTCTTTTGTTAATGCCATATTTGCTTTAACTGCTGCTTTACATGCTACCGTGGCTATGAATCTTTCTTCTATTTCTTGTTTTGCTGTTCTCGCTACTGTATTTATTTCATCTAAAGTTTCTAAAAATAGTTCTTTTGTATCTAATTCTATACATACATTTGGAACTCCTGTTAATTTAATTGTATTATCTCCAAATTCTTCTAATGTAAAGCCTGCCTTTTGGAACATTTCTATATTATCTCTTGCTATATCCATTTCTTTATGTGTTAGTGTTATTATGTCTGGAAGCAGCATTAATTGTGAATCTTTCTCTGTTTCATTATAGTAGTTTTCTTTTATCCTTTCATACATTATCCTTTCATGGGCTGCATGCTGATCTATTATATATAGTTCTTTATCTAATTCAATTATTATGTATGTTGAAAATGCTATTCCTATAAATTTATATTTTGGTGTATATTTATCATTTTCTTTGTTTTGAAATATTGATATTGCTTCTCCTGTTGTTATTTTTGCATTTTCTAATACATTTTCTTGCTTTTCTTCTATTTTTTCTTCTTTTACTGGCATGCTGCCAAATACTGAAGTATACATTTCTTCAAAGTTTCCTTCTGGTGCCATTTTTATATTTTCTAATTCTTTTGCTTTTTCTATTATTTCTTGCATGTCTACTACTTGAGTTTTGTCTATATCTACTCCTTCTTGTTGCCTATTTTGCATATTTTGATTTATATTTTGCGTTTCTTCAATATTTTGATTTGTATTTACTGCTGATGGTATTTCTATATTTTGAGTATCATATTTGTTTGTTTTCTCTTCAGCTTCATCAACCTTATATTCTATACTTTCTTCTTTCACACCTAACCCTTGTTTGTATGCACTTACGCTTTTTTGCATTTCACTCATTTTCTTTATAATGCTTTCATAATCGCTTTTTATTGTTTCTTTATTACCTACATTTGCCCTTTGCGCATAAATTTGTTCTATTAAATTATCTTTTAGCTCTTCTTTATTATTCTCTATTTTTCTTTGGAATAATCCTTCTTTATTTTCTTCTTCCTTTATTTTTTTATTATTATATTCCTTTTCTGGATTTGAAACTAAATCTCCCTTTAATAAAGTATCCTTTATTGCATGATATACTGCTTTAAATACTTTACTTTCTTCCTCAAATCTTACTTCTAGTTTTGCTGGGTGCACATTTACATCTACTTTTTGTGGATTTATTTCTAAATTTAATACTAAAAAACCAAATTTTCCAATTGTTATCATTCCTTTAAATGCTTGCTCCGCACTACCTGTTAAAGTTTTATCTTTTATATATCTTTTATTTACAAAAAATAATTGGTTAGATCTATTTGAACGTGATATTGATGGTTTTCCTATTACTCCTTTTACTTTTATATCTTCATATTGGTATTCCACCTCTAATATATTTTCTGCAATTTCTTTGCCATATATATTATATATTACTCCCTTTAAGTCACCATTTCCTGAGGTTTGTATAATTGTTTTTCCTGAACTTATTAATTTTATTGCTATATTAGGGTTTACTAATGCTATTCTTGTCATTGCATCTTCTATATATCCACCTTCTGTAAAGTCCTTTTTTAAGAATTTATATCTAACTGGTGTGTTATAAAATAAGTTTTGTACTGTTATTGTTGTTCCTTTTGGGCATCCTACTTCTTGTTTAGATATAACATTTCCACCTTCTACTACTACTTCATAACCTGTTTGGCTATCTTCAGTTTTTGATTTCATTTCTACTTTTGCAATTGCTGCAATACTAGCTAATGCCTCTCCTCTAAATCCCATAGATTTCACTGTTTCTAAGTCATCTGCTGACCTTATTTTACTTGTTGCATGACGTTCAAAAGCAATCTCCATATCGTCTTGTTCTATTCCTTTTCCATTATCTGTTATACGTATATATGAAATTCCTCCATTTTTTATTTCTACATTTATACTAGTTGCACCTGCATCTATACTATTTTCTACTAATTCTTTTACAACAGATGCTGGTCTTTCAATAACCTCACCTGCTGCTATTTTATTTATTGTTAAGTCATCTAATAATACTATGTTTCCCACTTTTCTTCCTCCGTTTTTTGTTTCATTTTTTATTGTGTTTTGATTATATCACTAATTTCCTTATTTTGCATAGTGTTTTTTGTAATTTTTATCCAGGCATCTTCTACTTCTTCCTTTTCTGATATATATACTTGTAATGTATTATTTGAAGTTCCATTAGTAGTTTCTTGTATCTGTATATCTATTTATCTTTTTTCTTTTATTATGCTAAATCTTTCAATATTTTTCTCCTAAAATTATTACTTTTTTTATCTTTAATCTTTTAATTTATATTTCTATTTTGTAACACTTTTTTCCAACCAGAATAATATATACCATACGAAAGAACAAAAAAAATCTATATATAGGAGGTACTTAAAATGGGAAATTGTTGCTGTAATAATAGTGAAATTCTTTGGTTCATTATTCTTTTCTTATTACTATTCTGTGGCTGCGGAAGTAACAGATGTTGTAACAATGGTTGCTGCTAGTTTTCCTTTTGAAACACGTTTTTCTTTTAAAAGGCACTAACTAAAAGTTTAGTCCATTTTTGGAAAGGGGGGAAATTTTATGCCAGAAAATAGAGGTTGTGGATGTGGATGCAATGGTTTCGGTTTCGGTGGAGACTGCATCTGGATTATAATAGTTTTAATATTAATATTCTGTTGTTGTGGTAACAACAATAATGGTTGTGGATGTTGCTAATTTTTAATTTAGTTACTATTCATAAAAGATGACTAAAAAAGTTGTCAAAAGGGACGGAGCAAATTGACACTCCTCGAGGTGTCAATTTGCTCCGTCCCTTTTGACAACTTTTTTAGTCATCTTTTGTAAATTATATTTTATTAATTCCCGCTGAAAAACCTGTTGAATATGCTATTTGAAGGTTAAATCCTCCTGTGTATGCGTCTATATCTATTATCTCTCCTGCAAAGTATAAACCTTGTATCAGTTTTGACTGCATTGTTTTTGGGTCTATTTCTTTCACATTTATTCCTCCTGCTGTTATTATTGCTTCTTCTATTCCTCTAAAGCCTGAAATTGCTATTTGGAAATTTTTTAATAATTTTACTAATTCTATTCTTTCTTCTTTTGTAATTGAATTTACTTTTTTGTCTTCATCTATTTTTAATAAATTGATTACTGGCATAATTAGTTTTTGTGGCAATAATTCATTTAAGCTATTTTTTATTTCTTTGTTTCTATTTGCTTCAAAATCTCTTAATATTCTAGCATTTAGTTTTTCTTCTGACAGTGCAGGTTTTAAGTCTATTTTTAATATTACTTTTCCACTTCTAAAAAGTTCTTCTACATTTTTGTATCTTAGTAAATGGCTACTTGAACTTAATATTGTAGGACCAGATACTCCAAAGTGCGTAAATAGCATTTCTCCAAAATCTTCATATATTTTTTTATTCTTATTTTCATCTATTAGTTCTATTCCTACATTTCTTAAGCTTAAGCCTTGCAAATTTTTACATAAGTTTAATGATGTTTTATATTGTGATTGTTCTACTATTTTTATTTCTATATTTTCATCATTTACTGCTGTTAGTGGTACTAAAGATGGTTTTATTTCCGTAACTGTATGCCCTAATGCCTTTGCCATGTTATACCCATCTCCTGTCGAACCTGTAGCTGGGTAACTTTTTCCTCCTGTTGCTAATATAATTTTATCTGCTTCATGTATATCTCCATTTGCAAGTTTTACTCCTATAACTTTTCCTTCTTTTTGTAATATATTCTTTACCTCTATACCTGTTTTTATTTTTACTTTATTTTTTTGAAGTTCTTTAACAAAAGCATCTCTTACATCTATCGATTTATCTGTAATAGGAAATATTCTGTTTCCTCTTTCTTCTTTTACTTCTACACCATTTTCCTTTAGCATATTTATTATATCAATATTTGTAAAGTTTCCAAACGAACTATATAAAAACCTTCCATTTCCTGGAATGTTTTTTATAAACTCATCCATTTCTAAAGAACTAGTTATATTACATCTTCCTTTTCCTGTTATTAATAATTTCTTACCTAACATATTATTTTTTTCCAATAATATAACTTCATTCTCATTCTTAGCCGCTGATATAGCAGCCATCATTCCCGCTGGTCCTCCGACCGATTACAATAACCTTCATATTTCTCCTTTTTAATTATAAACATATTTTTGAGCAAACGGCACGGTGCCCCGTGCCCCTACAATTTCAAATTACACTTTATTTTTAAAAATGTGATACATTTCTTCTATTTTTTGCTTATTTTGTTTCACATTTTTTATTATATTATATATTTTTAACAATTTCATATACAAATTTTTGGCACTCTAACCCCAAATTTCTATCATATTCTTCCCCTAACATCTCATTATCTGATATTACTCTTACACCAACTACTGGCACATTATAATTTTTGGCTACTGTATATACCGCAATTCCTTCCATTTCTTCGCAAAGTACTTGGTGAACTTTATTTAAATACATTATCTTATCTTTCTCACAGTTCCATATATCTCCGCTTCCTATCACCCCAGTACATACATTTCCATTTTTATATTTTTCTTTTAAACTTTCTATAAATTGTACTAATTTTCCATCTGCTTTTATAGTTTTCTTTTCATCCTTTCCACCATTTACAAAAGTTATATAATCCCATTCCAATGAATTACTTCCTTTTCCTTCTTCTTTATATGGTGTTTTTGCAGACATTATATTAAAGCATTCTGAACCTATTACAATATCTCCTTTATGAATATCCCTGCCTATTCCTCCTGCTGTTCCTTCATTTATAATTATTGATGGATTATATTTTTCTATTGCTAATGTTGTAAGTACAGCTGAGTTTATTATTCCTACTTCTGACTGTGCTATTACAACTGCTTGTCCATTAATATTTCCTTCATATACATTATATATATTTAATTTACTTTTTTTCAAATTTTCTAATTTTTCTACTAAAAAATCTATTTCTGGATCCATTGCTCCTATTATCATTATTGGATTCTCCATTTTATTCTCCTTTTTTATATAGTTATAACATTCTTAATTTATTTTATATTATCATAAAAATAAATAAATTTAAAGTATTATTTTTATTTCATGATACATAGAAAATAATCATATCTTTAAAAATCTAGCACAAAACTTCCCATAATTTGTAGCACAAAAATACAAGTCATTTCCTTGGTTTTATGTAAATTTTGTATTATAATGTTTCTTGTAACGCTAAATCTGCACTGTTTTTTAGGAGGTTTTATAATGAAAACTCAAAACAAAACAATTAGAAATACAAATTGCGAGCCATCAGAGCAGTATAGGTTATTTAAAAAGTCAGTAGCTCTTAGACGGCGTATTAACAGGGATAAAAAGAACCAGTCTGAAAAAGATGCTATAAAAACATTAGCATCTAAATTACACCATTGTAGTGAAGATACTTGTTTTAGAGCATCTCGCAGACTAGTATACCATCAAAATTATGAAATCGGAACGGAAAGGATCGTCCCTAGCGTGCTTTTATTCTTCTAGAATCTGTATTGCCTTTAATACTCCTAACTTCCCATACTCATATGTAAGTCCTCCTTGCATAAATGCTACATATGGTGGGCGGATTGGGCCGTCGCATGAAAGTTCTATTGATGAGCCTTGTGTGAAAGCTCCTGCCGCCATTATTACTTTGTCGGTGTAGCCTGGCATGTCCCATGGCTCTGGTACTGAACTTGATTCTATTGGTGAGCCCATTTGTATTCCTTGGCAGTATTTTATTAACTTTTCTGGCGCTCCAAATTCTATTGTTTGTACTATGTCGGCTCTTTTTTCATCATATTTTGGCTCTGTTTTATAACCTAATGTTTCTAACATTTTACTTGCAAGTACTGCTGTTTTTAAGCTTGATGATACTACATTTGGTGCAAAAAACAACCCTTGCAATATTGATTTATTTATTCCTAGTGTTGGCCCTACTTCCTTTCCTTCTCCTGGTGCTGTTAGCCTTTCTCCTGCAAGTTCTATTAAGTCTTTTCTTCCTACTATGTATGCTCCATTTGGTGCTAAACCTCCACCTAAATTTTTAATTAGTGAACCTACTACTACATCTGCGCCTATTTCTATTGGTTCTACTTTAGTAACAAATTCGCAATAGCAGTTATCTACCATTATTATTACTTCTTTGTCAACTTCTCTTATATATTTTATTACTTTTTCTAATTGCTCTATTTTTATACTTTTTCTTGTGCTATATCCTTTTGAACGTTGTATTTCTATTACTTTTACCTTTCCTGTTTGTAGCCTTTTTTGTATTTTTTCATAGTCAAAATCATCATTTACTAAATCTATTTGGTCATAGTTTACATTGTAAGACTTTAATGAGCTTGCATTTTCTCTAATGCCTATTACTTCATGAAGTGTATCATATGGCAAACCTGTAATGCTAAGAAGTGTATCTCCTGGTCTTAAGAATGCAAATAGTGCTACTGTTAGTGCATGTGTTCCTGAAATGAATTGACTTCTTACTAAACTATCTTCTGCTTTAAAAATTTGGCTATATACTTTTTCTATTGCTTCTCTTCCTATATCTGAATATCCATAACCTGTTGTACTTCCAAAGTGTATTTCTGATATATGGTTATCTTGAAATGCTTTTAATACTTTTAGTGTATTATATTCACATATTTCATCTATTTCTTTAAATACACTTTCCACATCTTTCTCTGATTTTGCACATAAATCTACTATTTTTTTACTTATTCCAAATTGTTTGTACATTTTTTATTCCTCTTTTCTCTTTTTTTTATTAAAAATATTATAGCATTCCACTATAATATTTTCAATAGAAAAAAGACCCGAAGGGCAATGTCAATAACTGTCCTCTTATAAAATGTACAATTTATAATTAACATTAAAAACAAATTGTTTACTATACTACTTTTTCTCCAAAAGGTGCTAAAGACAATTTTGCAATTTTAAAGAATTGAAGTCCAAATGGAATGCCTACTATTGTTATGCACCATATACAGCCCAAAACTGCTATTATCATTAGTATTTTTTCTTTTATACTATCCATCTTAATCTCCTCCTACTCTGCTATAATATCAATGTTTCCCTTGAAATTGTCTAACTTAATTGTTAAGTAATAACTGACTCCTTCAACATAAATATTATCTTCATATTCTCCTGTATCACTAATTAAAGTAGTTTCATTATTTCCTATCGATTTTCATTACACTAGTCTTACATTTTGGTAAATACTAGACGTATTTCTCTGTAAGGTTTTACTGTATAAAGTATTTAAAAGTCTATTTAATACTATTTATTGCATCTTTTGTAACTTTATCTTTGTCAAACTTGTTTATAATTAATACAACTATCGCCACTAATATTAGTATTGCTACATATAATATAATACTCATTTTCCAATCTCCAATAGCAAGCCTATCTCCTGCTAATGTAGAAGTAATGACTGATGGAAATCTAGCAAATGTTGAAATTAAGATAAACTTTATTGGCTTTATTGGCAATAATCCAGCAACATATACTAACAAATCTTTTGGTGTACCTGGTATCAAAAATAATACAAGCATTATTAGTTCAATCTTTTTTGGATTTTGAAATAATTTGCTATTCTCTATTTTGGAAACTTTCTTTTCATCACAAAAATCGTATACGAATTTTCTTCCAAATTTTCTAACTAACAAATATATTGTTGTTGATATAATAGCAGCTGATACCATAATAAATACTGTTCCCCATAGTCCTCCATAACACATTCCTGCCAAAATTTCTATTGGTTCTCCTGGTACTATAATTAAAAATATTTGTGCTACCTGAAGTCCAAATAATGACAACATTCCTAGTATCCCAGATCTTTCGACTTTTTCTTTAAAAGCTACTTGTCCTTCTACTGTAGATAAATTTTTAATTACCGGAAATAAATATATTGTTATTCCTACAAATAATATTAAAACTACTGCCATTAATAATATTTTAAACATTTTTATTTTATTTTTTCTACTCATATAATCCCTTCCTTTTTACTTGTGCACATTAATAAATTATTCCTTACTAATTCTGTTAAATTTTTCTTAGAAAATTGATATTTACTAAGTAATCCTCCATATATTTCTTGTAATCCTTTTATATTTTTAAAATCTTCTGGTTTTACTACATCTTGTAAATTTATTTTTATATTAGCCTTTTCCATTACATATTTTACAAATTCAGCATGATATATATTTTCTTCATTTTTCTCACCCATTTCCATTTATATTTCTATCAAATTGTACATCTGTTGCAATAAAGTAAATTCCATATACTAATATAAACATTCCAAGTATGATTCCAATATTTCTAAAAATTTCTTCCATTGTTACTCCTATTGCAAATACTTGACTAACACTTAAAATAATAGGAATACTAATTATAATTGGTAATACCATTGGAATTGCAAAATAGAAAAGTAATTGTTTGAATATTGTTCTATTTATTTGTAATTCATCCATTCCTAATTTTTTAAGTAATTCATATCTATATTTGTATTTCTCTGAATCACTTAATTGCTGTATTGCTAATAGAGTAGCTGTTGCCATTACAAAAATAATTGCTATATAAAATGCTAGAAATGATATTGTTGCATAAAATGACTTTGACTGGCTC
The DNA here is from genome assembly GCA_948444845.1 of uncultured Clostridiaceae bacterium. Lineage (GTDB taxonomy): Bacteria > Bacillota > Clostridia > TANB77 > CAG-508 > UMGS1663. The sequence continues at coordinate 44,686 of CAOJVB010000001.1, forward strand.
ATTTTTTCACCTTTTGTTTTTACATTTCCAAGTGATATTTGCATAGTATATTGTTGTTCTTCTCCATTAATTTCTCCTGTCATTTCTCTATCTTGATTTATAATAAAATTACTTAATTCTTGATAGAATTTTTCATCTGTCATATTTTCGGTTGTTGCAACTAACTTATAAGCAAAATCCAAATTATAAATTTCATTTTTTTCTTCTCCAACTTTGACCGTTGTGGCATTAATATCATTTTTGGTTCTTAATTTTTCATCTTCTTGTTTTATTATTGGTATAAAACTATCTGGTACAATTATTGCATAATAAAAACCATTAAATCCAACTTGTGCTATGCTTTCACTTCTAATCTCTTTTATTTTAAAATCTTTTTCAAAAATTCTAATTTCACAGTTTTCTTTTGTATATTTTTCAAATGCACTTTTAGTTGTTTTTAGGCAATTAATTATAATCTCATCATCATGTATATTTATTTTTTCATAACCCAACATTTCTCTTAGTTTATTATAATCTGTTAAACCTAATACACAATCAATTTTGTTATCACTTTTTCCTTGAAATGGTGTACCTTCAAATCCCTTTTTAGCTATTCCTACTTCTTCTATATTATATAACCTATATTCATACATATTTTTTACTTTTGTATTTTTTTCGATATATTCTTTATATTTTGAAAAATCTCCATCTTGTGTGCTAATCATTATTTCATAAGGATAACCCATTTCAATTTCATTATTTATCAAATTATTCATAAGTAAAGCTACATTTGCACCAGTCAATATAATAACAAACATTAATGCAATTGTTCCTAAACTAAAACTCATTGTATTAATTTTTGATGTTAAATTTCTATATAAAAACATATTGTCTTTTTTATATTTTCTTGATTTATTATTTAGGTATCTCTTTACAATGAAACTTGATATACTAATATAAAATAGATAGATTCCTACTATTAACATTACAATTGCAATAAATATATTCCTACCTACCATATTACTTGCATTTGCAAATTCATTATTATTTATTAATATTGCGCCTACTAAAAGTACAATTGATAAAGCAAATAGTATAATATTTCCTTTTGCATTTTTTATGATATTATTCTCATTTTTCTTTTCTGCATATAATAAATCATATACTTTTATTTTCTTTATTTTTCTTCTGCAATTTAATAATACCAAAGCAAATATTCCAAAAAAATAAATAGCTGTTATTCCTATTGCTTTTAAGCTAAAAGATATTTCTATTTGGTATGGTTGGTTAAATAAATTCATAATAATTGAAGTGAATATTTGGTATAGAAATGTCCCTAATGCTATTCCTATTATAAAAGCTATTCCACCTATCATGAGATTTTCTAGTGTAAAAATATTACTGATTGATTTCTTTTCTATTCCTAATATTTGATATGTTCCAAATTCTTTGCTTCTTTTTTCTAACATAAATACCATGCAATAATTTATTAGCCATGCCATAACTAAAACAATAATTATACTAATTCCTGCTATTGCTTTTGAAAAATAGTTCATATATGATGATAACTCACTTATATCACTTGATGTAGCAATCGAATTAAAGCTAAACATTAAAGCAACTGATATAATGACTGTTATAAAATATATACAATAGTCTTTTGCTTGTCTTTTTGCATTTCTAAAAGATAATTTACCTAACATCTCTTGCATCACCTCCAAGAAGTGCTAACACATCTAATATTTCATTGTAAAAATCTTTTCTTTGTTTTTCTCCTTTTTCTATTTTGTTAAAGATTTTACCATCTTTTAAAAATAGAATCTTTTTTGCATAGCTTGCAGATAATGGATCATGTGTTACCATTAAAATAGTTGCTTTCATTTTATTATTCATATCTTCCATTATTTCTAGTAACTGCCTAGCTGCCTTACTATCTAAACTTCCTGTTGGTTCATCTGCAAGTATTATTTTAGGATTATTCACAATAGCTCGGCAGATAGCACATCTTTGTTTTTGTCCTCCTGATACTTGATATGGATACTTGTTTAAAATTTCTTCTATTCCTAATTTTCTTGCTATTTCTAATGTTTTTTTGTCTATTTCTTTTTCTGGTACTTTGTTAATTGTTAAAATTAAAGCTATATTTTCTTCTATTGTCAAAGTATCTAACAAGTTAAAATCTTGAAATATAAATCCTAAGTTTTCCCTTCTAAATTTTGCAATATTTTCTTCTTTTATCTCTGTCATGTCTTGATTTTCTAAATAAATATGACCTGAACTTACTGTGTCTATTGTGGATATGCAATTTAAAAGTGTTGTTTTGCCACTTCCACTTGCTCCCATAATTCCTATAAATTCTCCTTCTTCTACATCAAAACTAATTCCATCTATTGCCTTTGTTATATTATCTTTGTTTCCATAGTATTTTTGTATTTGTTCTACTTTTAATATTTTTTTCAAAATAATCACTCCTCACTTTTATTCTTACCTTTATTATAGTAAAACTCAATTTAGTTTCATATAGAAGTAGTTTGCATTTATCTTACAGTTTTGTAAGATAAAAAATTTTAAAAAATGGTCTGTAAAAAAGTATGTCAAAAGGGACTGTCAAAAGGGACGGGGCATATTGACAACATTCCCCGCCTCTTTTGACATACTTTTTTACAGTCCCTTAATTATTCTTCATTTATTTTTTTAGTTCTAGGAATTGTAATTATTATATTTGTATACTCATTTTCTTTTGATTGTGCTTCTATTATCATTCCCAATTCTTCACATAATCTTTTACATAAGTATAATCCTATTCCTGTAGATTTCTTTTGATTTCTTCCATTTGTTCCAGTAAAGCCTTTGTCAAATATTCTATCAATTTCACTTTTCTTAATTCCTATACCATTATCCTTAATTGATAATTTTACATTTTCTTTCATTTCTTCTAGTTCAATAACTATTTCAGGACTTTTTTCTTTTCTATATTGAATAGCATTTATTATAATTTGATTTAATATAAACTCTAGCCATTTTTCATCTGTATAGGCTGATAGTTCTATATTTTTGGTTTCAACTTTCATACCATTATGAATCATCATTTTCTTGTTTCTTGCTAGTACATTTCTAATAGTTTCTTCTAAATTTACTTTTCGTATCATAAAGTCATTTGATACTTGATCTAATCTTGCATAAAATAATACTTGTTCTACATAATTGTTGATTTCTTCAATTTCTTCATCTATTTTATTGGTTATTTCTGACTTATTATTTTCACATAATAATTTACTGGATGTAATTGGTATTTTAATTTCATGTACCCAACTTTCTATATATTCTTTATAATCTTTTCCGAGCTGTTCTTACCTTTGTTACATTTTCGAGCATTGATTTATTGGCTCTTTTTAGTATATTGTAATATGCTAAATTTTCTTGTCCTCTAGGCTTTTTAATTATTTCTGATATAAGATATTTTTCTTCTAAACTATCCATTATCTTTTCTATATTTTTTATATATCTATTCTTTCTCCAATAACTAACTAATAGTCCTACTCCACAAAATACAAAAGATATAACAGTTATTACAATTATAAAGTTTCTATCTACTTCTATTGCATTTGCATAAGCTATTATAATGATAGAATAGACAATAAATCCTAATATATAATTTATTTTATCTTTTATATATTTGGTAAATTTCATATTTTATATCCTTGTCCTCTCTTTGTTTCAATCAAGTTTTCTATTCCTATTTCTTTTAGTTTTTCTCTTAATCTTGTGATAATAACACTTAAACTATTGTCATCTGCATATACTCCATTATCCCATAAAAAATCTATTATGTCTGTTCTTGGTATTATTTTATCCTTGTTTTTAAATAAATAATGTAATGTCTTTAGTTCTGTTTTTGTTAATTCTATTATTTTTTCATTATAAATTATTGTTGACTTAAAAATATCTAAACTAATTCCTTTATATTGTATTTTGCTTTCTTTTTCACTTTTAGAATATGTTCTATCTAGTAAATTTTGTATTCTTGCAAGTAAAATTGGAACATTATATGGTTTTTCTATATAATCATCTCCACCTAACATAATGCCTTTTAATTCATCCATTGAGTTATTTCTACTTGTTACAAATACAATAGGTACTTTAGATTTTGCTCTTACTTTACTACATATTCCAAACCCATTTTTGTTTGGTAAATTGATGTCTAATAATACTAAATGAGCTTGTTCTTCTATTATTTTATTTTCTACATTTTCAAATTCTGAAATTGCTTTTACTTCATAACCACTATTTTGTAGTAATATTTTTAGTTCTTCTCGTATTTCTTTATCATCTTCTATAATAACAATTTTAAACATATTTATATTCTCCCTTTGTGATTATACCACTTTTGCTCTATTTTTAAAACCTTGATAATTTATTTACACACTTCTCGTTTATTTGCAAATATTTTATCCATATATCTATTCTAACAACATATTCTATATTATCTATTGATTTATATTTTTTTATTTTCTACTGTATAATCTATTTGACACATAAATTGACCCCCTTATTGTTTTGTGACTAAAACAATTTTATATTATTGATCTTTATGTGTCAACTTTTTATCTCTTTTTGGTGAATTATTCCATCTTAACGGATTTCCTAACTTTAATTAAATAATTTTTGTTTCTTACTTGTTTTTTATTAATTTATATAGTAGACTATGTTTATAGAAAATGCGAATAAGTAATGTGTGTGTTGCCACCTTTTACATAGCCACAGTTTTACTGTGAGATTGATACATGGAGGTGGTGCCTATGGTAGAAATGAGGTGTGTTATGGAAGAGAAAAAGCACAAAAAAATAGAAGTAGTTTCTGGTGGAAATGATTTGAATATCTCCCCTGTGTATGACCATATTGATATTGAGAAACCTAAGGAGAATAAAGAAAAGAAAAATGTTATTATTCCCAAGGAAAAAAAGAAATAAAATGGATGTCACTTTTCATCCATTTTATTTTTTGAAACTATTTTACTTCTTATTCTTCATCATTTTCGTCAAATACATCACCACAGTTTGCACAGAATTTTGGTGGTACTGTTTTATCCTTTGGTTCCCAACCACATTTATCACATTTATATGTTGCTGGCCTTTTACTTCCACATTCTGTACAGAATTTACCTGTATTTTTTTCTCCACATTTACATGTCCATTCTTTTGAAGTTTGTTCTTTATTTTCTGTTTTTAGTTCTTCTTCTTTTTTAGAGCTTTCATTTTCTGCTACATTTTCTTTTCCTTCTTGGTCCATTGCAAATAGAGTATTTGCGTCTATTCCTCCAGCTTTACTTGCCATATTCATTCCTGCAAATGCAAACATTGGACCAGTAGCTGTGTTTGAAGCTGCACTTTTCATTGCTTCTGCTTGTGCTTCTACTATTGTTGCTGCTGCCATTTTAGGATTTCCTATAACTGCTCTTCTTTGAAGCTCTTTTATCATGTTTTCATCTTCTTCAGATGCATTTACTGAGTTTACACCTATTGAAACAATTTCTATTCCTCTTGTTTCTTGCCATTTGCGTGATAATACTTCATTTAATGCTTCTGCAAATTCCATTGTATGACCAGGAAGGCTACTATACCTTACTCCCATTTCTGAAACTTTTGCAAATGCTGGTTGAAGTGCTGTTAAAAGTTCTGTTTTTAATTGGCTTTCTATTGTTTCTTTTATATATTTATCTTGTACATTTCCACATACATTTGTGTAGAATAACATTGGGTCTACTATTTTGTATGAATATTCTCCATTACAACGAATTGCTATATCTACATCTAAACCTATGTTTTTGTCTACTACTCTAAATGGCACTGGGCTTGGTGTTCCATATTTGTTCCCTACTATTTCTTTTGTGTTAAAATAGTATACTCTTTGGTCATTTGCCACTCCTCCACCTGTTGTAAAACGTTTTCCCATTGTTTTAAATGTATTAATTATTCCTTTACCTAAGCCTCCTACAAAAATACTTGGCTCTGTTTCATTATTATATATGAATTCTCCAGCTTCTGCACAAAGGTCAACTACTTTTCCTTGTTCTACAATTATCATACATTGACCTTCATTTACAGCAATTACTGAACCATTTGAAATTATATTATCTGTACCTTTTGTGTTTGAACTTCCTCCTGTTACTCTTTTCTTTCCTTTTACTACTAAAACATTTGATTCTAAGCTATCACAATAAAAATACTCTTTCCATTGATCTGCTAAAGTCGTTTTTACAGCTTCACTGCCTGCTTTTATTAATCCCATATTATCTCTTCCTTTCGTGTTTGATTAATTATATGATATCAAAGATAATAAAAATACGCAACTATTTTTTCCCTTAAAAAATTTTCCAATTATTTTACATACTTAATAAATTCATATCTAGTATGATTTCTAGGCCAGTCTTTTATCTCTGCAATTAGCTGAAAATTTTGCTTTTCATAAAAGCCTTTTTTTCTATATAGCTTATTTGTATTCTATATATTAAACACACCATACTTATTATTTTATCTTTTGATATTCTCTTTTTGTTTTATTCAAGTCAATTATATGTATTTCTAACTTATATGTCAATATGAATTTTGTTTTAAATTTAGGTACATTCTAATGTTAAATAGAAATATCTTTAGAGCAATAACTTTTTTGCCAAAAGTGGATTTGTTTGCTATTTAAAACCGAAATTAACTATTATCAATATGTTTAGAAAAAATACCAAACTCATACCTTAGTTGAAGTCAAGTTGACATATTACATAATTTGGTATATAATATAAAAAGTTATAAAGTAAATAATAATCAAATTCTTAATTAAGGAGGTTATTTTATGAGAAAAATAATTAATTTAACAGTTAGCACTTGTCCATTAGATGTCCTTTCTAAAATGGGCGAGGAAATACGAGGTGCCAAAATATTATTTTCTTTGTCAGCATTTGACAGATTAATTCAAACAGCTAACAAGATTGAAAAAATTTTGGACTCATATTTTCTTTCTTGGGATGCTACTGAATGCTTTCCTCAAACTACTGTAATTACAGAAGCAGAATATCTTAATGATACCGATTATACTGGTTATGTATATCATGCAGTATATATTAATGCTTCAGACATATGTTTTCGGACACAGTGGGAGGATTGCTGTAACGAGTACCTTCTTATATTAAAAGAGTAATTTTTCCAAACATTAAAGAGCCAAATGTTAACTTACATTGGCTCTTTAATATTTGCTTATCACTTTAATTAAAATAATGACTAGTTTCTTCTAACTTGCTAAACTCATTTTGCCTTAAAACCTCATATACTACAATTGCTACAGAATTTGATAAATTTAAGCTTCTTAATGTTGGAAGCATTGGTATTCTTATCGTTTTTTCTATGTATTTTTGCAGAATATCTTCTGGAAGTCCTTTTGTTTCTTTTCCAAATAGTAAGAACACTTCATCTAAATTAGAATAATTTGCATCTGAATAACAGGTTTGACCTTTTGTAGTTACGAAAAACATATTGTTTTCTTCTGGTTTATATTTTTCTAAAAAGCTTTTAAATGACTTATGATTTTCTATTTCTAGTTTATCCCAATAGTCTAATCCTGCTCTTTTTAAGGTTTTGTCTGTTATTTCAAAACCTAATGGTTCTACTAAATGTAGTTTTGCTCCTGTTGCTGCACATGTTCTCGCTATATTTCCTGTATTTTGTGGTATTTCTGGTTCTACCATAACTATGTTTACTTTCATTTTCTTTCCCTCACTATTTATTTTTCACTATTAATTATATTTCAGGCACAGTGGTGTCATGTCCTACGATGTATTCCCACAAACGGTGCCCCTACTTCTTCCAAACTCTATGTATGTTTTCTTTTTCCTTTTCTTGTAGGCATTTGAACATATCTATGTCTAACTTATTACATACAGAAGCTAGTACATATAAACAGTCTGATACTTCGCTTTCTATTGAATCGTAACTATATTGTTTATTTATGTCTGTACTCATATTAGTAGCATTTTTTCTGATTGACTTTGCAAGTTCTCCTATTTCTTCTGTTAATAATAACATTCTTTCTTCAATAGGTTGTTCTTCAAAACCTCTTACTGTATTTACTGCTTTTATATATTTTTGCACCTCTCTTAAACTGTCTGTATCTTTTAAGTTATCCCATAATGCTTGTTGCTTGTTTTCTTTATTTTTATCTTCTATTTCATTATTATTTTTTTCTTCTACTTCTACTAAATATAGTTTTTCTTCAAATCCACCTTTTTTTGATTTCTTTTCTAATCGTACTTTTTCTATTTCCTTTTCAGTTAGATTATAGCTTTTTTTAATTGCTTCTACAACTTCCATTAAATCTGCCATTTCTTCTATGCTATGGTCTGCTATAAATTCATTTGCTTCTTCTAATAATTTCTTATCTAATTCTTTTTTATATTCTTCTTCACTTAATACATAATAATTGCACTTTTTCCCTAATGATTCTATATTTTGTGGTATTTTATCTCTTACTAATTTATTATATTTATAAATCATATTTTTTCCCTCCATGACTTGCATTATATTCTATAAAAATAAAAAAGTCAATATTTTGCGAATTTTTGTTTGACAAGTTTGAGGTTTCGTGTTATATTATTTATACAAACATTTGAGTGAAAAAACAACAGTGGCTTCGCCACGTGGGCGGACACAAGGCCACGCCCTTACATTAAAATCGATTTTTCCTATTCAATAAAAAAGCAGGCACGGTACCCCGTGCCCCATAAGGTGAAAATTGAATGACAATTTTTCCCACATAATAAAAAAGAGGTTGATTTTATGGATATATTAGAAAAACTAACAATACTTGCTGACTCTGCAAAATATGATGCTTCTTGTAGCTCTTCTGGAAGCAAGAGGGCAAATACAAAAGGTGGAATTGGAAATGGAGATGTTTCTGGCATTTGCCATAGCTGGGGTGCTGATGGTAGATGTATTTCTCTTCTTAAAATTTTGATGAGTAACGCCTGTATTTATGATTGTAAGTATTGTATTAACAGATGTAGTAATAGTGTAAAAAGAGCTACTTTTACCCCAAGAGAAATTGCTGATTTAACAATCCAGTTTTATAAACGTAATTATATAGAAGGGTTATTCTTAAGCTCTGCTGTTATAAAGAATCCTGACTTTACTATGGAAAGGTTATATGAAACTGTACTTATTTTAAGAAAAGAATATAAATTCAATCGGCTACATTCATGTAAAAACTATACCTCGGTTCAAGTAAAGAACTTATTGATAAATTAGGGGTTTTAGTAGATAGAACTAGTATTAATATTGAACTACCTTCTAATGATAGTTTAAAATTATTAGCTCCTCAAAAGGAAAAGACTGGCATTGTTACTCCAATGAAGTATATTTCTCAAAATATTGCAATTTCTAAACAAGAAAAGTCTATATATAAAGAAAAGTTTGTACCTGCTGGGCAAACAACTCAATTAATTGTAGGTGCAACACCTGAAACAGACTTAAAAATTATGAAGTTATCTGAAAGTTTATATAATAGCCTAAATTTAAAACGTGTATATTATTCTGCTTATGTATCAGTTAATAATGATGAAAACTTGCCTGCTTTGGAGGCTCCACCTCTTCTTCGTGAAAATAGGTTATACCAAGCAGATTGGCTTTTACGTTTTTATGGTTTTAAAATTGATGACTTATTAGATGAAAGTCACCCTAATTTTCATACATTGTTAGACCCTAAGTGTGACTGGGCACTTCGCCATTTAGAGAACTTCCCTGTTGAAATAAATAAGGCAGACTACAATACACTTTTAAAAGTTCCTGGTATTGGTGTAATTTCAGCAAAACGCATTATTACTGCTAGAAGAGAATTTAATTTAAACTTTGAAAACTTAAAAAAGCTTGGCATTGTACTTAAACGTGCTCGTTATTTTATTACCTGTAACGGAAAATATTTTGACTCTATTAAAAGTTTTAATCAGAATTTTATTACTGAGAACTTACTTTTTTTAGAAAGATTATCTACACCCCAATCAAATTATATACAAACTTCACTGTTCGATACTTTGCCTAAAGCACAAGAACTTTCTTATAATTTTGATAAACTTTTGCCTACAAAGGAGGACAAACAAAAATGTTTAACTGGAATGTTATAAACAAAACTTATGTATATGATGGTACTTTTGAAGGCCTTCTTAGTATGGTTTTCGATTGTTATATAAAAAAAGTAATTCCTTTAAGGATTGTTTCTAAAAATACATTAGAAATTAATTTTTTAGACTCTATAGAAGAAATTAAAACAGATAATATAAAAGCTAAAAGAATTTTTGATGGGATGCATAAAAATATCTCTTATGATACCTTATATAATAGTTATTATGCATTCCTTTCAGAGGCAAAAGAAAAAGAAATAAATATATTAAAATATATTTTAAATGGCTTTGTAATTGGACCTAAAATAAATACTATGCTTTCTTTAGATTTTGTTTTTGCTGTATGTTCTATGCGAAAAAGAATGTTAGGAGAAGCTCATAGATTTAAAGGTCTACTTCGTTTTTCTGAAATAGGTAGCAATTTATTTTATGCATCTATTCATCCAGACAATAATATATTAGAAAATTTAGGTCATCATTTTATAAGAAGATTGCCTACTCAAAACTTCATTATACATGATAAAAATAGAAATATCGCTTTTTTATATAATACTAAAGAGTATAAAATTATTGATAGTTCTTGTATTGTTATTCCAAATATTTCGAAGGGTGAAAGAAAATATCAAGAACTATGGACAGCATTTTTTAAAACAATTGCTATAAAAGAAAGGAGTAATTCAAGGCTTCAAATGCAGTATATGCCCAAAAAATATTGGCAGGATTTGACTGAACTTCAGTAAATATTATTGAATTATAACTCTATATTGACCTATAACTATCTGTAAACTTTACTTTATACATGCTATATTTACTAGAAAGGTTAATAATTTACAAACCTTTATGATTGTAAATCTCATTAATCTAATATTTCTAATGCATATTAAAAATATATTAGAAATATTCTTATAGTATATGTAAAAGGAATGGTGGTAATAATGGCAATAGATTTTAATGTGATTGGAAAACGTCTAAAAGAAATTAGAAAACAAAAAGGCTTAACTCAAGAACAATTAGTAGAAAAAATGGGTGTTTCTATTGCCTATCTTAGTAAGGTTGAAACTGGTAAAGTTCATATAAATTTAGAGAGATTATCCCAGATATGTGGAATTTTAAATGTTTCAGAAGGTAAAATATTAAATGGAACTTCCAATAGTTCAGAATTATATTTGAATTCTGAGTTTAATGCTCTTCTAAGAAAATGTTCTCCTAAACAATTAAAACTTGCTTATAAAATTTTGCGGTTCTATTTTGGAAGAAGATATCTAGAGCCATTTGAAACACTGTAAGCCAATGGGGAGCCAATGTGGATGGAGATTTTGAAGCCATTGGCTTCAAAATCTCCGTCCACATTGGCTTCAAATGCACAGGAATAGCAATTCCTGTGCATTGGTAGTTTCTGTTTATTATCTAATATTACGTATATAAAATTCACGTATTTTATCTTTTATTTTCTCTGAAGAATTTATGCAGTAAATTTCATTTACAGTCTTTATACTATATGTATCTATTTTCTCTACACTATACATATTTAATTTTTTTACAATTCTATATACATATAGTGTAACACTCTTTTTGTTCTTCTTAACTAAGTATACAATATCTCCTTCCATGCAGTCTTGTCTTCTTATAAAATCTCCATTTCGTTCTAAGCATATATATGATTTACCTAGTTGCTTATTTGAATATATCCTTCTGTTTTTTATATATAGCTCTTCTTGGTCTTGCTCACCTTCCTCATAATCTCCAGCATCTAGTAAAAAGCATATTTGTCTTTTTACTTCTACTGGCAAATTTGCCTTTTTCAAGCTTTCTATTATAGGCTTTCTTAACGATATTGCTTCAATATGCTGTGCATAATCTTTACATTCAATGCTTGCTATTTCAAATACTGCTAAATTTACTGTTTCATTACCTTCTTTTACCCGTATAATGGTATCTCCAATGTTTAACTCTATATTCCTTTCTATACTAAATTTTATAACTTTTCCATACCTAATTATAATAATTTTAAAGTTTGGATCGAGTAAATTTTGCCTTAAAATTAGCAATTTATCATTTTTGTATGTAACACCTTTCACATTGCAACTGGATTTCCTATTTTTTCCTTCCTCACTTTTTTTATTTATTTTGCATTGTTTACTTATTTTTGGAAAAATATATGGAATTCCATGTGCTTTTGCCTTAGCACATAAGTAATTATCACAGGTTAATATCGTTACTTCATTATGCCAAATACAATAATCAATGATATTATCATCATTGTACCTGTAATTTTCATACTTTGATATGCAGATGTATTTTTTACTTTTAGTGTCTTGTCTTATTTTCTTACCAATATAACGGACATTTATTCCATATTGTTCTTCATTATCCTTATTCTTGTCTAGCTCTCTAATAGTACCTGTAAGAACAATAACCTTTTCGGCATTTTCAATTATTTCTATTGCTTCTTGTGATTTTAAAGCACAAGCATCTAAAATAATTGTCCGCCCCATATTTTTTAATTGCTGATTAATCATAAAGTTTTCCTCCTTTTTTTTGAATTAAATACTAAACAACAACTACCCTCCTTTTCATATAAATTTTAATATGATTAATAATTTATCAATAATCCCATTATATCGCAAGTCAACATAATTGTAAACTTTTTTTGTATTTTTCTAATATTTGTTTTATACCTTCATAATAGAAATTGACAAAATCATTTAGTAAAAATTTATTTAACCAGAAAGTTGTTTCGCCATGTGGGCGATTAAAATCGCCCCTACATATGTATTTTTATATTAGCTATGCATTGTAATGTTTAGTTTTATTTTCGATAAATTTTAAATTAAAAATTATTGAAAATAAAACTAAACTATGTTAATATTAAAAGCGATAGAATAATATTTAAAGGAGGTTTTTATCCATGGATTTTAAGCAATGGGAAAATTTTAACAAACTTGGTGAATGGACTAAAGAAATTGATGTTAGAGGTTTCATTCAAGCAAACTACACTCCATATGAAGGAGATGATTCTTTTTTAGCAGGAGCTACTGAAAGAACAAACAAATTATGGAATGAAGTTTTAGAACTTTATAAAAAAGAAAGAGAAAATGGAGTACTTGATGTAGATACTAAAACTCCATCTGCTGTAAATGCATATGATGCAGGTTATATCAATAAAGAATTGGAGCAAATTGTAGGTCTTCAAACAGACGCACCACTAAAGCGAGCAATTATGCCAAATGGTGGTATTAAAATAGTTGAAAAATCTTGTGAATCTTATGGTTATAAAGTAGATGAAGAAACTGATTACATTTATAATAATTTAAGAAGAACTCATAATGATGGTGTATTTAGTGTATATACACCAGATATTAGAGCTGCTAGAAGCTCACACTTAATAACAGGTCTTCCAGATGGATATGGACGTGGAAGAATTATTGGTGATTATAGACGTATTGCTCTATATGGAGTAGACGCTTTAATTAATGAGAAAAAGAAAGATTTAGAAGTATTAGATGTAGATGAATTTACTGAAGAAGTAATACGTGCACGTGAAGAAATTCATGACCAAATAATTGCTTTAGAAGACTTAAAGAAAATGGCTGCAAAATACGGTTTTGATATATCTGTTCCAGCTTCAAATGCAAAAGAGGCTGTTCAATGGTTATACTTTGGATATCTTGCTGCAACAAAAGACCAAAATGGTGCTGCTATGAGTTTAGGTAGAACTTCTACTTTCTTAGATATTTATATTGAAAGAGATTTAAAAAACGGAAGTTTAACTGAGGAAGAAGCACAAGAATTAATGGATCATTTTGTTATGAAATTACGTATGATTCGTTTCTTACGTGCTCCAGAATATAATGAATTATTTAGTGGAGACCCAGTTTGGGTAACAGAAAGCATTGGTGGTATGGGAGTTGATGGAAGAACTTTAGTTACTAAAAACTCTTACAGAATGCTTCATACATTAGTTAACTTAGGACCTGCCCCAGAACCAAACTTAACAGTTTTATGGTCAAAAGATTTACCAGAAAACTTCAAAAAATACACATCAAAAATATCAATTCAAACATCTTCTATTCAATATGAAAATGATGACTTAATGAGAACTACTGTTGGAGATGACTATGGAATTGCTTGTTGTGTATCTGCAATGAAAATTGGTAAACAAATGCAATTTTTCGGTGCAAGAGCTAACTTAGCAAAAGCTTTACTTTATGCTATTAATGGTGGTAGAGATGAAAACAGTGGAAAACAAATTACACCTAAGTTTGAACCTATAACTTCAGAATACTTAAATTATGAAGAAGTTGCTGAAAAATTTGATAACATGATGGATTATGTAGCAAAAATTTATATTAAAGCATTAAATGCTATTCACTATATGCATGACAAATATTCATATGAAGCATTAGAGATGGCTCTACATGATAAAGAAATATTAAGAACAATGGCATGTGGAATTGCTGGACTTTCAGTAGTAGCAGATTCACTTTCTGCAATAAAATATGCAAAAGTAAAAGTTATTCGTGATGAAACAGGCTTAGCAGTAGACTATGAAATAGAAGGAGATTTCCCAAAATACGGAAATGATGATGACCGTGTAGATGAAATTGCAGTAGAGGTTGTAAAAACATTTTTACGTAAGTTACAAAAACATGTTACTTATAGAAATTCAAAACATACATTATCAGTACTTACTATTACATCAAACGTAGTTTATGGAAAAGCAACAGGAAATACACCAGATGGAAGAAGAGCTGGAGTTCCTTTTGGACCAGGTGCAAACCCATTACATGGTAGAGATACAAATGGAGCAGTTGCCGTAATGAACACAATTGCAAAATTACCATATGAATATTCAGAAGATGGAATATCATACACATTCTCAATTACACCAGGAACACTTGGAAAAGAGTTAGATACACAAGTAGATAACTTAGTAAGTTTATTAGATGGATACTTTAAACAAACTGGACACCACATAAATGTTAACGTATTTGATAGGGCCTTACTAGAAGACGCAATGGAACACCCAGAAAAATACCCACAACTAACAATTCGTGTATCTGGTTATGCAGTAAACTTTATAAAATTAACTAGAGAACAACAATTAGATGTTATTAATAGAACTATACATGAGAAATTTTAAAAAATACCAAGACTTCAAACTGAAGTCTTGGTATTTTTTGGCTCATAAATTTTAATCTTCACAAAGTGCATATGGCAAATGCCCCTAAAAAATAAAAGAAAGTTGCCATTACAATATCAAATGAAATAGGACATAAATATTTCATTACTATTGCTACTATTGCATATCCTATTGTAAGTTTTATCACTTTCTTAATCCGTTCTTTCTTAAGCTTTTTTCCTCCATGATAATTACTTTTTTATGATAATATTCAATTTTTTATTATTTTTTAGAATGCTTATCCTTAAGATATGCTTCATATGAATACTGGCGTTTTTCTACTTTTGGATGTGAACGCAAATCAATCTCGAAACCATCAAATATATTTTCTTTCGAAAAATCCCCACAAAATCTAAAGATAATTTCTCCTTCATCATTTATAATGAAAACTTTGCAATTCTCAAATCCAGTTTCCTTAACTTCAAATTCTGCTCTTGGGTACATTGTTCCTTTTTCATAATGCATATCATGCCAGTCATGAGCTAAAACTACCTCTACTGCCTTTTCGCAAGCTGCTAACATTTTTTCATCTTTTGCTTCCTCTACTTGCCAATAAGTTACGAAACCATCTGTGTCATAAATATTGTTTTTTTCCATATTTTTTACCTCCTACCATTTGGTTTTGTATTGTTAATAAGTTACTATTATCTATATTAACCTGCTAAATATTGCATACAGGAGATTTTTCTATAAAATTCATATTATATATTAACATAATTTTTTTATAATTTCAACCCATTTTGCTTATTTTCTTTAAATATTCCCTATCTTCTATTTTAGAAATTGCAAAACATTTCTTGCCTAGGTCTTTTAGTCAGGCTCCTATGTGGTATAGTTCTTTATTATCTATTATCATAAATCTATCGTGGAATTTATTTGTTTTCGCTAATTTTAGAGTAGGATATTCTTTATTGAATTTTTGCATATCTAGTTTTGATATATTGCTTTTCTCTGATGTTAATATCACCACTTCTACATTTTTATTTTTCTTTGCAAGCATTTTTAATATTGTGTCATCTATGTAATTATCTATAATTAATATTTTTTCTTGGGCTGTTTTTATGATGTCTATTATTAAACTATAGCTATCATATATTTGGCCATTAAAGAAAATTTGTTGTTTAAATTCTTCGTCTTTATTCTTTTGTAGTTCATTAAATACTTCGTCAAACTTCTTGTCATGTTCTAGCATTTTGTATTCTACATTTGTTAGCCTTTCAAATACTTGTCCATTATTTAGTATAAACTTTCGCATTTCTACGAATGCATTCATAATGTTTATACTTACTTGAATGGCTATATCATTTTTTAGTAATCCAGATAACATAGCTATTCCTTGTTCTGTAAAAGCATATGGTAAATACTTTTTATTTCTAAATTTGTTATCTAATGCTTTTGATGTGGTCACAGATTGTGACCACATATTTTCTATTTTTTCTGAGGCGGTCGCAAATTGCGACCACATACTTTCTACTTCATTTTCTGATAATTGAAAGCAAAAATTTTCTGGAAATCTTTCTTGATTTCTTCTTACTGCTTCGTTTATTCTTTTAGTTGGATAATGATATAATCTCGCTACATCACTATCTAACATTACTTGCTTTCCTCTAATTGTATAAATCAAATTTATAATATTCTCTGTTTCATATTCTACTACATTTAATTCTTCGTTTACTGGCGCAATATTATTTTCTTCATTCATAATTATCACATCCTATTTCAAAGTTTTATTTATTAAAGAACATTTGTTTTTAATTGTCAATATTTATTTTTATTTTTGTTGAATTTTGTATTTTTTTATAGTAAAATTAATCTATACTTTATTAGGAGGAGATTATGAAAGCACGAATTCATTCATTTGAAAGTTTAGGAGCAGTTGATGGGCCAGGGGTTCGCTTTGTTATTTTTATGCAAGGTTGCTCTTTAAAATGTAAATATTGTCAAAATAGAGATACTTGGGATATTCATGGTGGACAAGAATATTCAGTAGATGAAATATTGGAGAAAATTTTAAGATTTAAAAATTATATTATGCCTAATGGCGGTGTTACTATTAGTGGTGGTGAACCTCTTCTTCAGGCTAAATTTTTAATAGAGTTATTTACTAAATTAAAAGAACACAATATACACACTTGTATTGATACTTCTGGCTCTTTTGATATAACTGATGATATTAAAAGATTGATAAATTTAACAGATTTATTCTTATTAGATATAAAATGTATAAATGGTGAGAAATGCTTGGAATTAACTGGCATTTCGAACAAGAAAGAACTTAACTTTGCAAAATATTTAAGTGATAATAATAAATCTTTATGGATTAGGCAAGTTTTAGTGCCTGGAATCACTGATGATGAGCAAGATTTGCTTAAACTTAAAGAATTTATTTCTAGCTTAAAAACAGTAGAAAAAGTAGAAGTTCTTCCTTATCATGATTTGGGTAAATTCAAGTGGGAAAAGCTTGATTTGAAGTATCCTTTAGAAGGATATAGAACTGCAAGTAGTGAAGATGTTAAAAAGGCTAAGAATATATTAGGTATATAAAAGGGGCTGTAAAAAAAGTCTGCCAAAAGGGACGGGGTAAATTGACACACCTTTAAAAGATAAAGTGTGTCAATTTACCCCGTCCCTTTTGGCAGACTTTTTTTACAGCCCCTTTTAAGTTCCTTAATTGTTCTAATTTTTTGTCTATTATAGTTATTGTGAATATTTGTCAAGTACCTCTTCTCCTATTTTCGGGTGAGAATATAGGTCAATTCTAAAATCACTATAAGGTGTTTGTTTAGATATCTTTCCAACAACTCTTGCATTGATTATCCCTTCTATATTTCTTACAATAACTTTGCAATCTTCAAAATCAGTTCCTTCAACTTTAAATATTGTATATGGTCCGCTATATCCTTCTTTATGCTGCATATCACGCCAGTCATGTGAAAGAATTACTTCAGCCGCCCTGTCACAAGCATCTAATAATTTTTCATCTTTTAATTTCTCAACTTCACAATATCCACATAATTTACCTTCATAAAGCTTACTTCTTTCCATAAGTTTACATCCTACCATTTGGTTATTCATATTGTTAATAAGTTACACACCTGCTTAATGTTGCATACAGGAGATTTTTTATAAAATTCATATCATATATATTAACATAAATCGCACATGATTTCAACCTATTTTCTTATTTTTCTAATGGATTCTTTCTAACTTTAAACTTTTTATTGACATTTCCCTTAATGCATATTATAATATTTACGTTAACTATTTATAAAGTGTTTACTTAAATTACAGTATTCACACACCACCTATAAAAAAGGAGGAAATTATATGTTAAAATTGAATATTAGCCCTATTAAAGAAGGTTTGCGGATTACTTTGCCAGAATCTTGGCATGATAAGTTAGTAACTATTGGTAAAATTGTAAATTGTCCTTATGATTTTATTGTAACAAGAGTTTATAAAGACAGTAATACTAAGTCAACCTATTACATTTGTGAAGGAGAAAAAAAGGATAAAAGCAAAAAGAAAATCGCTATTGCAGAATATGCACTAAAATATCTTTTAGCTCAAGAAGTTCCTGATTCTAATGTTGGCTTTTATTTTAAAGAATATCTGCCACTTGAAAATTCGAAAATATTAATAACTAATGTACGAAACCCAAGTGAAGTTGTTCCAGGAATGTTAATACTTGAAGTTGGTTCAACCGAAATTGAAAATGATAGCTTTGCCACTTTATCATTTAAAATTAATTTTCTTAATGGCATTGGGTTAACATCTGTAAAGTACTACACAGATGGCATAAGAAAATCTACATGGAAATTTTTGATGCATGAAGATGAATCCTACATGACAGACTATGAAAAGACCTTTCGTGATACTATAATTCATAAAAGTTATGTTGAAAAAAGTGCTGAAAAGTTAATTCGCTATTTAGAAAAAGAAGGTGCTACACATCATGCAAACCTTTTAAGGCAGAGAGCCAAAACTCATGATGATAGTAAGATTAGTAACATTGATGAGTTACATGCATTAGCTAGAATTATTAATGACAAATCTTCTTTAAAAGATGTAAATAAGCAGTTAACTCCTTTGAAGAAGGATGCAATAGCATTACATTATAAGCACAATGCTCACCATCCAGAACACTTCGAATCAGTTTTGGATATGGAAAAAATAGACATATTGGAAATGTGCTGTGACTGGCATGCACGTTCTACTCAATACAAGACTGACTTTTTAGACTACGTTAAAACTGCACAAGAAACTCGCTTTCATTTTCCTGACTGGATGTTTCAGGAGATTTGGCATTATTGTGAAGTTTTGGCGTCTAATATTTAATATATATATTTCTATAAAAATTTGAGGCTCCAAATTGGAACCTCAAATTTTTATTATATAATTAGGTCTATCACTATTCCACAAATTACACCTATTGCATATAATAACCCTAATATTTTTAAATTTTCTTTTACATTTTTATTTACTCTAAATAATATCAATATTCCAATTCCTGAACCTACTAATAGGCCTCCTATCATAGAGCCTATGCTTATTATATTTTCTAAGTATAGCTGTGTTAGTATTACAGAACCTGCACAGTTTGGAATTAGCCCTACTATTCCTGCTATTATTGGTCCTATTATAGGCATGTTTAGTATTAGGTTAGATAAGTTTTCTTCTCCGAAGAAATGTATTATTATATTTAGTATGAATGTTATTATTATGATGAATACGAATATGTTTAAAGTATGTGTTATTGAAGATTTTAGTATTCCGCCTTCTTCACAATGGCAATGTTCATGCTCACATATATGACCTATCTCTTCTTCTATTTCTTCTTTCTTTTTTTCTACTTGTTTTTTCTTTTTGTTTATAGATTGTCCTACAAAGTCTATTAGAAAACCTGCTATAATTCCTATAACTAGTTTTATTGCAAGTATTTTTAGTATTAACCCTATACTTGCATTTTTAGAAATTAGTACTGGAAGCATTTCGTCTGAGGTTGATAGGAATATTGCTATTAATGTTCCTAGTGTAATTACCCTTCCAGCATATAAGTTACTTGCCGCTGCTGAAAAACCACATTGTGGGAATACTCCTAAAATAGCTCCCCATAAAGGTCCTAATTTTCCTGATTTTTGTATTATATTTTTTGTTTTTTCCCCTGTTTTGTGCTCTAAGTATTCCATTATTAGATATGTAATAAATAAAAATGGAAGTAGACGCACTCCATCTATTAGGGTGTCTTTTATTATTTCTAACATTTTTTATTTCTCGCTTTCTTTAAATAAAAGTTGGAGGTTGGAAGTTAGAAGCTTAAATACTTTAACTTTCATCTCTTCGCTTCTTTTAATTTATTATTTATTTTACTATATTTATATGTTTTTTTCAAGTTTTTTAGCTCTGTTAGTAATAAAAGCTGAGAAATTTATAATTATAAACTAAAAAATTCTTCTAGCCACTGTTTATCTACTTCTTTTTGTATTTTTTTATCTAATGCTTGTACTAAATTATAAAATTCTTTTAATATATCTCCATTTATTTCTCTTGCATTTTTTACAACTGGTATTTGCATATGTATATAGTTGTCCACTTCTTCTGGGTAGGCAGTTATATTTGCTTTTGAATAATGATTAAGTAATCTTCTAGCTGTTAATAATAATCTTTCTGTTTTTATTTCACTAATTAAGTCTTGTTTTCTAAAAGTTTTTAAGAAGGATTTATATGCTTCCTTATATTCTTCTGGATATTTTTCTCTTTTTTGTCTTTCCCATAAATCTTCTCTGATCCATTCTTGTTTAAATTCTTTTAATAAGTATTTATTTCTTTTTCTATGATATTCATAGTCTAATACATACATACTTGGCACTTCTATGTCAGTTATTCCTTCTCTATGTAAAAGATTTATAAATATGCTTAGGGCTATTACATTTTTTGGTTCTACCTTCCAAGTGTCTTCCTCTGGTATATCTTTATTTACTTTGTACTTTTGTCTATCTATTTTCTTTTTTAAATGATTTTGTTCTGTTCTACCATTTTTATCTTGTATAGAACCTATACTACATATTTTTTTATTATCTTTTTCATATATTCCATATCTTATTACTGGAAGTGTATAGTGTGGCCTATTCCAAAGTTCTTTATTATCATAATGTTCTTTATCATAAATTGTTATTTCCATTTGCCTGAAGTTTTCATCCCATGTTCTAGCTATTCCATTTTTTATACAAACTATATGATTATTTAGACATTCTAATTTTCCTAAATAAGTTTCTTCGTCATATTTTTCAAAAGTTGTATCTTTTATCATTTCTGCTTGCCTTTTTAGGAATTCTTCTGGATTATTGAAATCATTTGGTGTTGCTCGTAGCCAAATTTGTTCGAAAAAGTTATTTTTTTCCCATCTATTAAATCCTGTAGAATCTTTTCTTCTTTGAAAATATAATTCTATATGTCTTTCATATGATTGTCTTAGATATTCAAAAAAATTTTTATAGTCATTTATTATCATTACAGGTGTTTCGTCATTTTCATTAGTTTTTTGTTTTATCTTTTTTAATAGCTTTTCATGCCTTGCTTGTATTTCTTCTTTATATTCATCATCTTTAAAGCTATTTGCATATTCTTTCATTATATTTTCTATAAATTCTATTGCTTCTTTTTCTCTAAAATCAAACTTGAAATTTGGTAATTCGTCGCTCGATAGTAATTTTTCTAAACTATCTAATACAAATTCTCTTGATACATTTTCAAATGTTGGCAACCAATCATCTGCTATTGTTCTGTTATTGGGTAGTTTCATTGTTCCTCCTCTTTTTATTCTTTGTTTTTGTTTCTTCGTTAGGCTTTTTTATACTTTATTATTATCTACTTCTTTCCGCATTGGGGACAGTCCCTCTTGGGACATCTTCGATTACCCAAGGGGGTGCTTTTAGTTATTTGCTTCTTTTTCTTCTCTACTCTTGTTTCCTTTTTTGCTTCATTTCCGATTGGGTACATTTGTTATTGTTTTTAAGTTATTTTTGTTTTGTACATATTTTAGTTTTCTATCTTGTTTATGCTTGCCCAATCTAGTGTCTCAGCACCCATTTAGGGACAGTCCCCAATGCTAGTTTTCTATCTTGTTTATGCTTGCCCAATCTTGTGTCTCGGCACCCATTTAGGGACAGTCCCCAATGCTAGTTTTCTGCCTTGTTTATGCTTGCCCAATCTTGTGTCTCGGCACCCATTTAGGGACAGTCCCCAATGCTACCATCTCTCCAATGCTAGTTTAAAAGCCCATATACCAACCTAGGTGTTAGCACATGGACCTTTTATTTTTGGGTTTATATTTATATAGCTTCTTTGTTTTCTTGTAGTTCTTCTTCGTTTTGTGTGTTTCCTGCTTCGTCTATTACTTCTAGGCTTGCTATTGAAACTTCATAGGCTACTTTTACTTCTGATGTTCCATCTTCATATTTTTTCTCGTATTGTCTTGATTGAACTCTTCCTACTATTCTTACTTCTGTTCCTACTGGTACGTTTTCACAAAATCTTGCATTTCTTCCCCATGCTATACATGGAATATAGTCTGATTTATTATATGCTCTGTTTACTGCTAGTAATAAATCTGCTATTTCTCTACCAAATGGTGTTTTTCTATATATTGGTTTTTTACAAATATAACCTGTTAGTGTAACTTCATTTGATACGTTTTCTTTGCTTGGTTTGAATTCTTCATCTTCTTCGTTTGCAAATTTTATTTCTTTTGCAAAAACTGTAAGAACTAATTTATTTCTTTCATTTTCATAACTATTGTATGATCTGAATTGTCCTTCTATTATTACGTTTTTTCCTACATCTAAACTTTCTTCTATTAATAATCTTTCAGATATTGTTATTGGTATAATATCTGCATTTCCACTTAAACGTGGTACACTTAAATCAAATATGTAAAATTTCTCTCCATAAATTTCATGACTAAATCTTTTTTCGCTTGTTACTTTTCCAACTAATACTAGTTGATTATTCTCTGAATAATTTGTATCCAACTTAATTTCCTCCTCTTACTTTTGTTTCTCTCTTCGTATTTTATTCATATTGTTCCTCTTTTAGAATATTTTTCCTTACAAAAACTATTATACTACGTTTTTTTAGTTTTGTCTACATAAAAAGTTAAAATTGTTTATTTTTTCTTTTTGAAATACTAAAATTCACTATACAACAGAATATTTTTTATGCTATAGGGGCGATTACCCATCGCCCCCTCTTCGAAGAATTTCTTTAAAAATTTCTATTATATTTCTAATATTTTCTATTTCTTTTAACATTTTTAGCCATTTCGTTGTCACACATGTGATTAATAATCGTCCCTACATATTTTAAATACTTATCCCATATATTAATAAAATACACGCCACAGCCATAACACTCTCCGCTTCTTCATCTGTATTAATTTTTATTTCTTGTGGCTCAACAATTCCTCCACCAATTTTCTCAATCTCTTTCCCCACACAAATTAAAACTCCATCCTCACTAACAGAAGAAGCAGTAACAAACGCCTTAGAATTAAAACCAAAAGTATATATTTTCAAATTATATTCCTTAAACATTTCAATACTCTTTATTCTATCCGTATTTACAACTAAATAATTAGTATTAACTAATATTTTCTTTAACATTTCCATATTTTTAAATTTTCGTGCAATCACTATAGTTTCAAATTTTATATTTTTAATATTCTCAATGCTTTTCTCCTTTATAAATAAAACAGAGCTTTCCCTTAATTTAAGTTTTTCAACTATTTGCCTTCTAATAAAATTCTCGCTTTTTTCATCCGCAATAACCCCAATAAATGGCATAACTTCATTCCCCTTTTTTTACATATATTGTTATTATTGCCACTTTAATTATTCATTATTCAAAATAAAAGGAAAGATTTGGGACAAGGGAAAGATTTGGGACGCGTCTAAAAGTTTCCAAACATAGATAACTAAAAAATATTAAAAGTTATTTAATGTTTGGAAACTTTTAGACGCGTCCCAAATCTTTCCCTCGCCCCAAATCTTTCCTAACGAATCTTTCTTGTTCTATCAATTACTTTCCGTTTGTAATCTCTGAGTCCCATTCACATCTATATAATAATTTTCTTTATAAATTAATTCTGAAACAGTTACTACTTTGAAACCTTTATTTTCTATATTAGTTAGTAGCATATCTAGGCTATCTGCTGTGTGCTTTGTTCCATTGTGGCTTAATATAATGCTTCCAGGTGCCAATTTACTTTCTAGTCTTTTCCACATTTCTTCTCCTGTTAAACCAGAATAATCTAGGGTATCTAAATTCCACTGTATTGTGTTATGATTTTGAGATTTTGCTGCATTTATAACAGTATCATTATATTCTCCATATGGCCCTCTATATAGGGTTGTTTTTTTACCAGTTATGCTCTCTATTTTTTCACTACAACTTAATATTTGTTCTCTATTTTTTTCTAAACTCAAATTATTTACATGTGGATGTGTATCTGAATGATTTCCGTATTTCATGTCCAGCCTCATGCACTTTCTTTACAGCATCTGGGTATTTTTTTACGAAATCTCCTACCATGAAAAATGTAATTTTGGTATTGTGTTTAGAAAGTGTTTCTAATATACTATCAATGTCATCTGCTTCCCAGTCCCTATTGCCATTGAGATAGATTTTTTTATTCAGAGAATTTATAATATATCTTTATACTCTCTGAATCTATTATATCTATTCTATCAATTAAGCTCATAATTGTTTTTTTATCTATATTTTCAAAATTCGTTATATTTTTTATTATTTTCGTTAATTCATCTTCTTTTGTATTTTCATAGGAATTTAATTGTTCTTCTAAAAATTTAGCCTTTTGTATTAACGTTTCTTTTTCTCTTCTGTAATCATCTATCATTAAGTTAAATTCTTCAGATGATAAAACTCCATTTACTTTATCTTCATATGTAGATTTTATAATTCTATTTATTTCATTTATTCTTTTTTCATAATCAAATTTAGATTTGCTTATTTTAGTTTTTTCTTTCCTTATATTGTTTACTTCATCTAATTTTATTATTTTATCATTATCTAATTTTTGTTTAGCCATAGCTTTTAAATCATCTTTTACTGCATTATTTAATTTACTTTCTCTTATTGCTACTCTTGAACAATATTCTTTTCCATATCTATTATATAAGCTACATACTGCTACCATATCATCTTTTAATCCATTTTGTTTTTGATATCTATACTTATTACCACATCTTGGACAATATAATATTCCTGATAATAAGTGGTCTGTAAATTGTTTATCATGTCTTTTATGCATTTTTGCTTTTAATATACTTTGTGCTAAATTAAATTCTTCTTTACTTATTATTGCTTCATGAGCATTTTCTTTTATAATATGTTCACTTTTAGGTAATTGAATATACTTTTTTACTTTATAACTTACCATTTCACCTTTTCTCTGAATAAGTTCCCCTATGTATACTCTATTTGTTAATATACTTTTTACTGTTTCATGTCCCCATAAGCCTGTAAGAGTTTTGCAATGGAATTTACAGGTTCTTTGCTTATATATAGATGGGCACTCTATTTGCTTTTCATTTAATCTTCTTGCTATATATGATAGCCCATTTCCTTTGTTATATTCTGTAAATATAAATCTAACTACATCTGAAACTTCTTCATCTATTACTAACTTTGTAATATCATTAGGATGTTTTTTATAACCATATGGTGCAAAAGCACCAATAAACTCTCCTTTTTCTGCTTTTGTTTTCTTTGCTGTTCGTACTTTTTTTGAGATATCTTTTGCATACATATCATTTACTACAGACTTAAATGCTCCCATATCATTATTTCCATTATTTTTTTCAAATGTATCAATTCCATCATTTACTGCTATATATCTAACTCTTTTGGCTGGGAAATACTTTTCTAAATAATATCCTGTATCTATATAATCTCTTCCTAGTCTTGATAAGTCTTTTGTTATAACTAAATTTATTTTTCCTGATTCAATATCATTTTTCATTCTTATAAAATCAGGTCTATTAAAATTTGTTCCTGTATATCCATCATCAATATATATGTCTACAAGTATCCAATTACTTTGACTTTTTACATATTTACTTAAAAATTCTCGTTGATTTATAATACTTTCTGAATCTCCTGCACCTTCGTCATCTCTTGATAATCTTAAATAAATTCCAACCCTATATAATATATTTTCTGTATTTACCCCTGCATAAATAGGGTCATTATTAAATTCAAGCATAGTTCTATTATTTGCACCTACCATTTTTATTTCTCCTTTCGATGCTTAATTAATAATAGAATTGTTTATTCCTAGTTTGTCTGATTCTAACTCTGTTTGAAATATGTTGCAAGAGTTTTCTATTAAATATCGTGTTATTATTTCCTTCATGGTTTCTTGCATATTTTTTTCTTTTGTTGCAAATTCTCTATATACTTCCATGTTTATCACCTTTTAAAATATATGCATATTTTATTTTACTATGATTTAAATTATTTTACATATTTAGGAATGGCATAACTTCTTATTAATTTTTTATCAAATTCAAAGCAATCTTTTCTTTTATTATATTTATACGCTGATGCATTCCATTTTCTAAAAGCTCTGTTGTTTATTATAGGATATCCACTTGATAATTCTCTTGTAGCTTGAAGATGTTTTTGTTTTACTTCTGCCTCTATTCTATTTTTTTCTTCTCTGAGTTCTTTTACTTTTCGATTTGTATATTGCTTTTTTCTTATTTTACTTTCTTGTTTTAATTTTTCTTTTTTATATTGATATCTATCATCTTTTTTTATTATTTTTGATACATACTGTTTGCTTACACCAATTCTATTTGCAATTTCTACCATTTTTAAATTCTCATCATAGTAAAGTTTTAAAATTTTATCTTTCTTATCCATTGATATACCTACCATTCATCCAATTTTTGGTTGACTTTTGTATTACAATTTTTTTACATGAAGAAACTAATAGAGCCTAAAAACTCTACTTAATTTCTAAATCTTTCATTGCCTTCATAAAATTTTGTTTACTCAAAGGTTTAACCTTTTTAGTTCTTTTCTTTTTTTCATAAAATTCAATAATTTCTCTTGCAAATATTCCAAGTAAAAAAGAAATTACTGAAAAAATTAAATATTTAATCATTTTTTCTTTTCCTCCTGAATATATGCTTTTACTAATGTTCCTATCATTTTTTCGTCATATCTTTCATAATGCATTTTCATTTCTTCTGAAATATTTTTGGCTGTTATTTCATTTGCAGAGTGTTTTAATGCATATACTGATGCTTGTGCATACTTAATTGCAGTTTCTAAACTAATTAAGTTTGTCCTACTTTTTTTCATTTCTTCCATTCTTATTCCCTCCTTTTTTGGCTGTATCTTTTTTGCCCTTCATATTAGAAATAAGAATTGAATTTTAAAAATCATTACTTTTTTTAAAATTTTTAATATTTTTTTATTTTTTTCATATAATAAGTATATATAGTATTCAATTTTTCAAAATTGATTGACAAATAAAAATAAATATTGTATACTATATTTAACTTATAAGTTAGAGATCAAAAGATTATAAGATGTTCGATATGTGTTGGCTACACATATCTTTTTTTATGCATAAAAAAAGAAGTGGCTGGCTAGACCACTCCCGATTAGTTTCCTAATCATTCTTGTTGTTTTCTTGGCTTTCTTCATTCTTGTTTTTCAACAATTCTTGAATTAATAACCAAATAAGATCAAAAGATGTCATTAGATGTTCACCCCCTTTCACAAGGAAGATAGTTGTATTATATAGTATTTTAATATATAAGTCTATAATAATTTAAAAATCATAATTTTTTATTCCTTTTATTACCTTTTCTATTATCTCTTGATAGCAATCTTCATTACCTCTAGCCATTAACTTTATATAGCCTTCTTTAAATTTTAATATGTATTGCAGGGCTTTCTCATTTCCTTCTTTTGCTTTTATTCCTTGTTCATAAATATTTTTATATTCCATTTTTGTTCTCCTCCATATAATCTTTTAATTTCTTTAATGCTCTTTTTCTTATAATATAAATTGTATTTTGAATAATATTTAATTTTTCGCTTATTAATTCAGGTTTTAAGTCTTTAAAAAAGAAAAATAGAACCACTGACCTTTCATTTTCGGTCAATGATTCTATTGCTTTCCTTAAAACTTCATTTTCAAAAACATATTCTCCATTTTTTGCATTTTTGCACAAAAGGACACTATCTAACATTTCTGTTACATATTCATCCTCTAAATCCTCTTTAATTCTTTCTTCTCTTGATTCTATTTTGTGTTTTTTCTTAAAAAAATCAGAAGCTGTTCCTTTTATAGTCTTATTTAAATTCACCTCCTATTATTTTTTAATTTATATTTATTTATGAATTTTACCAATAAGCAATTTGTATTTTATTATTCTTATGTTTTTTATTTTTATATCCTTAGTATTTAAAATACCCCTTCTTTTAGGTAAAATCCCTCATTATTTTACTATAATAGACGAATATTTTATGTCGAATTATCTGCTTATTTTATGTCAATTTTTGTCGTTTTTGTTTTTTATAAATTACATTTTGTTTATTTATATACGTTTTGTAGGTCTTTAATGTAATATTTTACATATTTTTCTGTAAAATTTTCTATGTATAGATTATATTGTTTAACTTAAAATTATATATGGAAATGGGGTGCAATTATTGAATTATAAACTTTCTAACGATACTAATGTAAAAATTGGTTTAAGAATAAGAGAAATACGTGAGAATTTAGGATATACAAGAGAAAAGTTTGCTGAGCTATTAGATATTTCAGAATCTACTTTGGCAAATATAAAACTTGGAAGAACATACATATCTCAAAATATTTTATTAGTTTTATATTCAAAATTTGGAATATCAAGTGATGATATATTACATGGAACTAATAAAACAAATACTACTCAAGATAAAATTAATAGAATTATTTCTAGTTTAAACAAAGATGACTGTAGATATATTTATAAAATTATTATTGATATATTAATTTAATTATATGAAACATAAGCAAGCCTTTCAGAATAAAACTGAAAGGCTTGTACGTTTTATTTTATATTTTCCAAAAAATCTTTTACAGATGCATTCAATAGTCTAGTAACAGATATTCCTGTTTTTCTATGCATACTATTTAATGCTTCAAAATTTTTCTTTCTAAGCATTATACTTCTATATGTTACAGTTTCTCTTTTTGGTTTTTCATAATAATATGGAGAATTTTTCTCAATAAAATCTTCAATACTAACATTAATAAGTTCACTAATTGTTGCATCATATTTCTTTTTCGATAATTTTAAAAGTTCTGAATATAAAGTATCTTCTATATTTATGGACTTTTTAATTGCTTTATTATCTATTTCATATAACCTATCTATTGCACTCATATATTAACCTCCTCATGCTCATTTATGAGTATTTTAATTATAATTATTTTTATTATTAATTAATACTAGTATGATTTATTCGCATATGAGCATAAACAGGTGGACTTATGTTGATTTTTATAGTATAATAGAAATAGAAAGTTAATTTCTATCATAAAGGAGGTTTCTATGAAATTATCTAATAAACTTTTAGAATATTTATATAATTCTACCCAAAATCTAGAATCTGGATTTATTATTACTGATTTAACTAATATAATATATGTAAATACATCGCAGCTAAGTAGTAATTTTAATCCTATTAGTGAAGAAAATTATTTAAGTAAAACGATTAGTAAAAAACTTACTAAAATTATAAAAAAGTTATCTAAATTTAATCAATTTGATGATACTTTGTTGCAAACATATATTAAAGAAGATAATAATTTTGATAAAAATCTTCTTCCAGAAATATTTAAAAATGATAAAGCTTTATATCGTACTCAACTAATTTTCCCTATATTTCATAATAATAAAATAGATGGTTTATTTATATGTTTTAAAACAAATTCTTTCTATAATGATTTTAATATAGAATTTGCTAAAAACATAAGAAATGTTATAGAAGATATGTCGAGTGAGAATTAAGAACAAATTTTAGATACAGGAGGAAAAATGAAAGTATATACAGCTGATGCAAATTATTGTAATTATTTACATTATTATGAACCTAAAATTCCATTTGTAAAAAACGAAAAGGAAAATAGACCATTTATAGGAACTTTGTTATGTGTTAATGGAAAGAACTTTTTTGCTCCACTTACTTCTCCCAAACCAAAACACTTAACAATGAAAAATGCTCAAGACTTTTTAAAAATAGATAATGGGAAATTAGGTGGTATTAATTTAAACAATATGATTCCTATTCCTAAAAGTTGTTTGCAAGAAATAAATATTAGAAGTATTAAGGATATAAAATATAGGAAGATGTTGTATATGCAAATGGACTGGATAGAGAAAAACAAAGAAAGAATAAACAAAAGGGCTAAAAATTTATATTTTTTAATTATTCAAAAGAAAGCAACTACTTACCTAATTGAAAGATGCTGCGATTTTAAATTATTAGAAGAAAAATGCCAAGAATTTATGAATGGTAATTTGATTATGGAAAATGAAATTTTATATACTTACTAGTTTATAAAAATATACAAAACGTCAATAAAAGTATTAACGTTTTGTTCTAGTTCTTAATATTATTTAATTATCTTTTAAAACAAATTAATCATTACTTGGAACTTCAATAGTAACTAATCCTGTTGTTTTTTCAAATTTATTTCCTAACAATTCATTTGCATATTGTTCTAAGTCTTGTAATGGAAAACAAAGGCTTATTCTTTTATCTGTTGAAATAATATATCTGTTTCCTATTGTTACTGAGCCAACCTTACCAGGTATTAGAAATTCATAATCATTTATTTTTATCTTTATTCCATTATTATATTCTTCTGTTATGTTATAATCATCTAGCCATCCTTTTTCTTGTATTTTTGAGTATACTATTGGAGTTGTTATTTTTTCAATAGTTGATTCATCTGTTATTTCTACTTCTTTATTAGGGCTTATTATTGTTATTTTATTTGTGTTAAACATTTGCTCTTTTTCTTCGATATTATCAAATGTATTTTCTAAAATTGTATCCAAACCTTCTATTCCATATGCTTCATATAATATTCCATCTTTTAGTAAAAAACCTCTATCATTTTGTTTATATTTAAATATTTCTACTCCATTATTAA
Organism: uncultured Clostridiaceae bacterium; assembly: GCA_948444845.1. Lineage (GTDB taxonomy): Bacteria > Bacillota > Clostridia > TANB77 > CAG-508 > UMGS1663. The sequence goes on from CAOJVB010000001.1 coordinate 76,249, forward strand.
AATTTATTTTATAATCAGGTGCTACCATTGACATTTCGTAATCCATTTCCTTCGTATAAACATCTTTACATTGGTTTAAAATATATTCTATTGCGGTTTTTCTTTCTATGTTTATTTGCTTATCTTCATTATTAGTAATAGTTATTTTATCTGTTTTAAATATAGCTACATTTTCAGTAAGTTTTACATCAACTATATCTACTACTTTTCTTAATATGTCTGGATTTATTTTTGTTAAAAATTGAGTATCTTTATTAAACATCATAACAAATCCATCATCATCGTAACTATCAAATTTAAATTTTATATTATTGCCTAAATCAACACAATATTCTCCCATAACTGCTAAACCGATTTGTCCAGAATAATTATTTAATTTCTTATTTGATATATTATCTCTTATTAGTTTTATTAATTCTTTATCCTTTACAGCTATATCAAAACTTTCCTCTTGCCACCTGTATGTATAAGTTATTTTTATATTGTCTTGTTCTTCTAATGTAACAATTTCTTTTGGTACTTTAATTTTATAATGTAAATATTCTATTATTTCTCTGCCTAAACTTGAAAATAACATTGCACTTACTAATATTATTAATATAGCAATCAATACTAAAATTATTATTACCTTTTTCTTATTCATTTTTTATCACCAATTTAACCTTTCTATAATTTAGACAGTTTTTTATATTATTTTTGTTGGTTATTTAATAGCATTATATATTATATATAACATAAGAGTAGAATTTTATCAATAAAAATATCTACTCTTATTAAAGATTATACAATTTGCTTTTCTATATTTAATATAACATCTTTTCTTCTATATACTGAAAATGTAACTGCTAAACTCATCATGTTAATTATTAAACTTATTCCACTGTACGAAATAAGTGGTATGTTAAAATCCGCTTTTATTCCTAAATTTAAATTCATTAATAAATTAAATATGCTTTGTAATATAAATGTAGTTGCTATTCCTACTATTAATAGTTTTCCATATTCATCTTTTATTTTTATTGAATTTATAATTAGTTTGGTATTTAGTAATATAATCGTCATCACCATTCCTATACTGATTATCCAACCATAATGTGCAAGTATAGAAATGAAAGCAAAGTTTGTTCCATCATCAAATACTCTTAAATAGTCATCTTTAGTTAAGTTATCTTCTATTGCTACCTCCATATCTGCTTCTCCTATTAGTTTTGCTGAATTTATAACTTGTTTTTGTAACATTCCTTGCCAGCCTGCTCCAGTTGGATCTGTTTCTGGATAAAATGAGCCAATTATTCTATTCATTCTAAACATTCCATTACTATTAATTAATAAACATGTTATTAATATTATTAATATTGTAGGTATGCTCCACAATGTAGTTATATATTTCCTTCTATTTTCTTTTAATTGCAATAACTTTATTGTACTTATTACCAAATAAGTAAGTGCTAATATAATAGCTGATGTTATATAGTCTACTGCTAAAAATAATATTATTGAAATTATACTTAAAACTATTATTATTTTTAAAAGGCTTATATTAAACTCTTTTTCTTCTATTACTATTTTTATTTTGCTTTGTTTTTTCAAATTTTGTATGAAACCTACAAATGCTATTATATAAAGTGGCATAGTAAATATAGCAGGAGAAACTCTTGCTATTCCAAAATTCAAATATACTCTTCCATAAGTATTTGTGCTAAATATTATTGAAAGAATTATAATAGCAGTTGCTAGTATATATAAATATTTAGAATTTTTTTGTAGTTTTCTATAATCAAAAAAATAAATTCCTATACTTAATAATAGACCTATTACTGTACAAATGGCAAATACTATTATAGCTCTAATGTCTCCACCAAAACTAATTATTTCGTATTTTATAGCTCTAGTAAATGCTACTAAAAATCCAAATGCTAGTGTAATAACTACCATTATTAGTAGTTTCCAGTCTAATTTGGGTTTATGTATTTTATTTAGCTTTTTTCCTATTTCTTCTGCTTTTCCCATTTGATTTATTGCTTTTTCTTCCGCTTCTATTTCTTTTATTCCTTCCTGTATATAATTCTCCTTAGCCTCTTTAATATGATTTTCTAATTCTTCTGATATTTCATTTCTGATAGGTTTGTATTTTATTTGCTCACATACATTATTTAAAAATTCTTTAATTTGCAAATGAAACACCTCCTAATACTTTATTTATTCCATTACTAAATATTTTCCATTCTTCTTTTCTTTCTTTTAATTGTTTTTTTCCTTTTTCAGTAATAGCATAATACTTCCTTTTTTTTGCTGTACTTTCATCCCAATATGATGTAATGAAATTTTCTTCCTCTAAGGAATGTAATATTGGATATAATGTTCCTTCTTTTAGTTCAAATATATTTTGCGATTTTTCACTTAGTTTTTTTATCATTTGATAGCCATACATATTCTCACTTTTTAGCATTTCTAATATAAGCATTGTTGTACTTCCTTTTAATAATTCTTTACTTACCTTCATTTTCCCCCTCCTTTATGCATAGTTTATCTATGTATTTTTATATATTGTATATCTAGGTATTAAAAATGTCAATGGGTAAATAAAAATAGCAGTAATTTCTGCTACTTTTTATAAAACTTATTCATAGTTATAAACTAAATTATATTTATTCAATATACTAATTATCTTTTTGCCTGTTTCTGATATGTTCATTTCATTTGTAGATTTAATTAAGTCTGTAAATTCTGCTTTATCATAATCAACTACTAGAAGATTATTCTTTTTAACATATTTAACTTTAACAAATGATAGTGGTGCATCTTCAGCCCATATTCCTATATTTTCATACTCATCTTCTATATTTGCTAGGTTGTTTTTTATCTCGGCTATGTCTTCTTTTGAAATAGTATTAATTTTTTTTCCTACATATTTTGATATTTCATTTGATGTAATTTCATCAATGTTTATTGAAAGTTCTTCATTTTCATTACATGGAATTGTATATTCATATACATCTCCATATCCATCTATGTATTTCCCTTTAATGGTATTTGCCTCAGCTTTACTTGTATAGCCTCCATACATTCCACAAACAATAATTGGTTCTTCTTCGTAATCTGTGTGTACAATATCTGTAGATGCTAAGTAAGAATAATGTTCTTTTACATTACTTTTTAATTTTGTACCATCAAATATATAAGATAATACTTTATTTTCTATATCATTTGGAAAAATTTTCTTTATGGATTTTGTATGTTCACTACCATCCTTAGGTACTTCATAATTTATAACTTCATTATTTTCATTAAAAGTAAATTTATATGGTATACAACTTCCTACATCACTACGAATTTTTTCATGTTTGGTGTAGTAACATTCTTCTAAAATATACATATATGCATATTTTTCATTTTTTCTTTCATTTACACTTATTCCAAATCCTTTATAATCTGTAAAAACTTGGTAGTCTTCTTTGTTATTATCATAACTTTTTTCTTTTCGCTCACTTACTATATAATCTATTGCTTTAGAGTATAAAAAGTCGTGGTCTGTTATCCAATTTGTTTTGTTATTTGCTAATATAATTGTTGTAACAATTAGTAATAAAACTATTGCCATTATTGTTATGATTACTATACTTTTCTTATTATTCATATATTCTAATCTCCTTTTTTTCATAATATCATAAAAGCAGATAATTCACAACTATTTATCTGTTTTCTAGTATTTTTTACTCTCCACCAACAACTTCTCCAGTAGCTGTGTCTATAAAATATGTAAAACTATCTTCGTTATATTTAGAATTATTTGTTTGTTCAAATTTTAATTTAACTCTCCATACTTGTCTTATTTTTTCTTCTACACGATAATATAAAAGTTTATTTAATGGATAATTTTCAGTAGTTACTGACTCATAATAATGTTCAAAGTTATTTTCTCTTAAATATGCATTACCATTTATTCCTACTATATCTAACTCAATGTTAATATCTTTAATATTATATCCAATATTTAATTGTTTTTCTTTTACTATTGCTATTTCTTTTGCCTTTTCTTTATCTATTATTATATCTGTATTTTCTGGTGCTTTATCTGTATATATAAAATGTTCTAATTGGTTTATTCCTGGTACTATTCCAACTGATATTTCTTCTGATTCATTAACAACACCATTGTACTCTGTATTATATTTAACCCTCCACATATTCGCATCTTCTGGACTATATTCTGTACTTATATGTTTTTGTAACTTATTTTCAAAGGCACTTTGAGATATATTAAAGCTTACTTCTTTATGACTATATTTTGATAAATCATATCCATACTTTTTACATATTTCTTCGACTACTGTTTCTACTTCTTCCTGCGTTCCTCTACAATCCTCAATATCTTTATATGCAATATCAGTAAATATTTTAAAATTTCTAGTGTCTTTTGCATCTATATCTATTAAAAATTTATTTTCTGTTGTTGCCCTATAAAATAAACTATCATCTGAAGGGTTATCAGCCAATTCTATTGAGATAATTTTTTCGTTTTCATAACCAAATTTTTTTAATATCTCTTCAAATCTTATTTTTGCTGTCTCTTTTGTAATAGCATTTTGTTTACTTATATCAATGTTTTTTGAATGCCCTATTCCATACAGTTCATTTTCATTATATTCATAATTATCTCCATAAAAGCTATCAACTTTTTCAGGCTCTTTCCATACATTTTCATATATTTTTGTAGTAGCAAATACTATTCCTGATGTTAGAAATATTACTCCACAAGTTCTTGCTGCTACTAAAACAGTATTTTTTATTGTATTTTTATTCTTTCTTTTCCCATTTTTTAATGCATTTTTTATAACATATTCACATCTAATAGGAATTTCAACTTGCTCTGATAAATCATTAAATAATTTTCTATCTAACTCATCCATATCTATATCCTCCCATATTCTTTATAAATTTTTCTTATTTTATCTTTTGCCCTCGTTCTTTTAGTTCTTATTGTGCTTTCTTTTATATTCATTATTTTGCCAATTTCTTTATCTGTATATTTTTCCATATAATATAAAAGAATAATTGTACCTTCTTCTTTATTTAATTTATTACAAATAAAATTAAAATTTATTTTTTCTTCTGCATTATCTTGACTAGTTATTTCATTTTCTAAAATTTCATATGAACATTCTTTTTTACTATCTCTACTTTTATAAAATTTATTGCATTCATTAATTAATATTTTTATAACCCATGTTTTAAAATATTGATTATATTTTAGTTTTTTTAATGACTTGTATGCTAATAACATTGTTTCTTGAATAGCATCAAATACATCATCATCATTTTTTAGTCTAATTTTAGCAATTTTATAAAGTTCACCTTTCATTTGTAACATAAGTTCTGTGAATGCTATTTCATTACCACATTTAGCTTTTGCAACTAATTCTTCCATAACTTCTCCTTTTATTTTTCAAGCTTGATTTACTTATTAGATAGTTTAAGTTTATAAATTCATTTCATTTTTTATAAATTTTATCATATTTTTATTTACTAACAGAAAAAAGTGGCTTTTGCCACTCTTTAATATTATTTATAATATTTATTTAATATTTTGCTTAATTTTTCTGCTTGCTCTTTTGGTACTATTGCCTCTCCTTTTTGAACTGATGTAATATGATATGCATTTGAATATACTTCGATTCCATAATTTTTATAGTTTTCTTTTTCTCTACTATTTATTTTTATACAATAATTAGGAATACCATCGCAAGTTTCTTTTGTAAAATTTAAACTATTAATTATTTCAAACATATCATATATTTCTTCTTGATTAAGAGTTATTTTATTTTGACTTTCTCCTTCTAGTATAAGTCCTTTTTCAATATCAATAGTAGTTACTTCATTAGGATTTATTTCTCTATTTACTATTTTAGAATCTAATGGATATCTTGCAATTTCAATTTCTTCATATGGTTTAATATTTGTATTATCATACTGTATTTGTGCATATAATGCTAAAGATATGCTCATTGCATTAAATTCAGAATGCTCTATTAATGTAATTCCATAAAATTTACTTGGAATATTATCATTTATAGTTATCTCTCTTGGAATAATATTATTTCTAGTTGCATCTGTTGTTAAAATATAACCTTTTTCATTATATTCTATTTCATATATTGTAGGATATCCATCAGTATTATATACTGCTATTTTTATCTTGCTTGCTACTCTAAATTTAGAATTAAATTCTGTATTTTTAATGAAGTTATCTAAAATATCTTTATTATAAATTTTATTATCTACATTATTAATAACAAAATATCCTTCTTTTATTGCATATTCAAGACTAATTTCTTTTGGTAAATTGTCTAAATCTGATGTATCATAATCATTATGCTTTTTATAATTTTTATTATAACTTACTATAATAATTGTTCCTATTATTAATATTAATAAAATTATAACTATCATTGTAATCTTTATTCTTTTATTCATACTTTTCTCCTTTTATTTTTCAAGCTTGTTTTACTTAGTAGATAGTTTAAGTTTATAAATTCATTTCATTTTTTTATAAATTTTATCTATTTTATAACTCAAATATATTAGCTTTTAACATCATTTGTGATATTTTACTCTTTTCATCTAATGAAATATCCCATCTACTTGCTATTATACTTTTACCTTTTATATATTCTTGTGTGGGTTCTCCTAACACCCTGTATAATTGTTTTTGCAAATTTACTTTATTTGTGTATACTGATAGAGTCTTTTCTTTATATAATACATTTATTGTTGTTTCTGTTTCAGTTTTGTTTATTTCTTTGTATATCTTCTTTTCCATAACATTCCCCTATTTTATTAAATTAGTATATTTCTCTTTTGTGAATGCTATTTTTAGTTTTCTTTTATATTTAAAACACTATTCTCTAAATCTTTTTATGGTATGCTATCATACATTCATCATAGTTTATTTTATTCCTTCATCTTTAACTTTTCTTATTGCATCTATCCAGTCATTCCATATAGCACTATCTGCTGTTTTTCCATCTTCTAGTATAATCATATCACCTAGCAATGAGCCTATATCTTCTGAAGATGTCCTATTGTAAATCTTTTCTAAAAAAAGTTGCATTGCCCTATATGTTTCTATTTCGTTCATTCGTAAATACCTCCTATGATTTAGTTAAGTTTAAAATATACAATATATAAAATGCAATCCTCATGAATAATGATTATTTTATACTATATGGAGAATCCATTTTTTCTATTTCTAAACCTAATTTATTTATATGTTCAATTTCCTCTTTAGGCTCTAATTTGCTACCTATATACATATAGTAATCATATCCAAAATGAATATATAATTCTTCCTCTGCATATAGCTTTGCCCACATTTTTTCTCTTAATATTGCCCTTGCCAATAAATCAATATCACATATATTTATTTGCATTTTATTTTGTACTTTATTAATTAAAGCTTCAATTTGTATATCATATTCATCATATATTTCCTTATTTGATGTGTGCTTTTCTAATTCATCTATGGTTACATACGTTATATTATTAAGATTTATAAACATTGATATTACCTTAATATAGCTATCTTCAATTTTAATGTAATCTTCATATAAAAACTTTTTTCCATTATATTTTTTACCTATATCACTAATAGATGTCCACTCATCAAAACAATTTTTTTCTGTTTTATTTTTTAAGCAATATTTGGTTATTTTATAGCTATACATTTAATCACCTATCCTTATTAAATTTGTATCATACGTTTCTAAAATAGTTCTTCTTTCTTTTTGTTTTGATTCTTGTTTAGTATATTTATAATAGAACTTCTTACTGCAACAGAATCTTCTACTTTCATTCTATTTTCTAGTTTTTCTTTTACAATCAAATAATTTTTTTTATTTAATAATTCGGATATACGATTTAATACCATACATCTAATTTTATAATTACTTTCATCTAATAAATTCAAAAGTAATATAATATACTTATTTTCATTGTTCAACAAGTATAAAGAACTATAAATAGTAGCTTTTACCCATTTGCTCTTTTCAACTTTTAATCTACTTTCTATAAAATTTAAAATTTCTTCTTTTCTTTCGCATTTGTTTGCAATATCACAAATAGATAGTATAGCATATCCTCTTACTAAATATTTATCATTTAAAATTATATCTTTCAGTTTGTCTATTATTTGGTTAGATGTACAATTATATACTGAATCACTTGCATTAATCCTTACTAGCTCGTTTTCGTCATTTAATAGTTCTAAGAATATTTTATTTATTTCTATTTCATTTTTTCCTGATAATACTTCTGCAACTTCATATCTTATTTCTGCATCCCCTATTTGGATTAATTCTTCTAGAAATGTTATATCTGAATTATTATAATTGTTTTTATCTTTCATCATTTCTAATTTATTCAGTATTTCATTTTTATTTTTAATATTCATTGTTCTTCTCCAAAAATGTTAGTTTGATTATGGCTTATATATTAACTGGCATAGTTTTCCATAAATCATGAGCTTAACCAATTTCAATTAATAGATTTCAAAAAATATTTTTTCTCTCTCAAATTCTCCAAAAGCATTTTTTGCATTCTCTTCAATATCTTTATTTGAAAATATATATCCGAATGTATTTTAATATATTTTCTTTTGATATTTCATTATTTAATATTTCTATGCAACACATTTCATATCTTTTTATAACGTCATTTTGAATTTCATTAATATCTCTTTTTCCAGTCTTATTCAATAAAAGTTTTTCTCTATCTATCCTTTCCACAACTCGAATATTAAGTTCACAATAATATAATTCTAATCGTTTTTTATTTTGTATATAGTATGGAATTAATACAAAATCGTCAGTTTTAAAACTTTCATCTTTTAATTTTTTTAGTTTTTCATAAAAATCTGCCAAATTATACATCTTAGTATTAAATTCTTCTAAACATTTTTGTTTTTCTATAAAATCAACTAAACTAATCACTTTATCTCTCCTTTTACTATGGTTTAAATTCCAAAATGTATAAGTACATCATTTTCTTTTTTATTTCTTAATAAGTTAGTTAATTCTTTTAAAATTTTACTATCTTTCGTTTCCTTTACTATATTAAAAAATTTTCCTATTTCTTCATTTGGTATTATAGTTATCCCATAATAATTTAGATTATTATTTATTTTTCTACTTTTACTAGATGTAACCCATATTGTTTGTAAATTATCTAATTCTTTTGAAAATTTTTGTATAAAATCATCGTCTACATTTATTTTATTTATGATATAATTACTATTTATCCATATGGTTATTTTTTCTTCTTCAATATTATTACTTGCTATAGCAAATTGATGTTTCAACATATCATTACCTCAGTTATTATTTAAAAATCCTATAATCTTAGGTAGGCTGTAGAAAGTCCCCTAATCTTTGTTAATTATTTATCATATATTTTATTTATTCTAATTCTAAAATATTTTTTGCTGATATAGATGTTTTTTTGATTTTTATTATTTTTTTAGCAATTTTCTTCGCTTTTTCTCTGTCCATTAGTTGTTCAGGTAATCCATAAAAACTTAATAGCAACTCAAGACATTCAACATTATTTGGTTCTAATTCTACTGCTTTTTTAGCGTGATATAATCCAGAAGAATATGCCCCTTCAACATACGCAAAATAAATTATTAGTATAGCACAAGCTATTATATGTAATCTTACTAATTCTGATTGTTTAGCTTTAGAAATTCTGTAATTTATATATGTATATGTTGATAAATCTCTATATTCATAACATAACTTATCTATAAAAAGTGTCTCTAATTCTGCTAATCCTATCCCTTTTAATAGTTCATCTACTTTAGAGAAATTTCCAACAATTAAATTTTTCATAATTTCTTCTTTCATTTTTTAACACCTTTTCTTTTTTTATATTCTATCCAATACTTTTAGCTATTCAAGTAACATCATTAATTTGCTTAGTTTTATCTTATTCTTTCTTTTGTTGTTCTCTATATCTTCTTCTTGCTTCATTTAAACTTTCTTTATTTGCTCCGCCTTTATAATCTGGATTATAATATTGAATCTCATCATCTTCCCATTTACATATAGGACATATTTGATGAGTTCCTGTCGATTTTTCTAATAAAGTGCTATTTTCACAACATGGACATTTATGCTTCATACTTTTACTCCTTTATTGCATATTAAAAAGTAATCTAATTATGTACTGCTCTAATTCATATTTATATCTATTTTTATATGTTTTACTATATCAATATCCTTGCATTGTATATCTACATACATCGGATGCATATTTATTTTTATAGTATAATAATCATCTTTTTCTTTAACATCTATATTTTGGATAAAATATGGTATTTGTTGAACTGTATAATCCTTTATTGGTTTTTCTTTAGCATATTCTTTTATATGTTTAAAGTTAACTTCATAGCATCCAGTAAATATAATATTTGTTTCCTTTTCATCATTATCAAAACTTATGCTAACTTCATCAGCAAAATAATTACATTCCATTTTAGTAACTCTTGCATCAATATAATTAGTTTTATTTATTTCTTTTTGTATTAACATTCTTCTTACCTCCAAAGCATTTTACAAATATATATTATATTTGTTACACTTTTATAATTTTCACGTTTACATATAGAAGTAACTTTATAAACTCTTTTTCCAAATAACTAGTCCATTCTTATTTTTTATTACATCTGGCTCATTATGATAGTTAATTTCAAATAGTTCATTTTCTTCTAGTTGCTTATCTTTAAGTTTAATTTCTTCTACAAATTTCTGCTCAATATATTTTATTTTAATCACTTTTAATACACATGCATAAAACTCCTCATATTCTTTTTTATCTATATCTAGTCCATTATCTGATTCATAAAATGTATCGATTTCACATACTATGTCAATCTTTTTATTCCAAATAAGTTCAATTATACTATCTTTATCTAAATTACTTAAACAATTCATTATACTTTTTTCTTCATCTTTATACATAAAATATTTCTCCTATGTTCTTGGCATATTACTAGTTTCCTTTTACTAAAATATTTAAAATACTATTATACTGATTACTTAATTTACTAATATCTCCATTTTTAGTGCTATGACTCATAATAAAATCTTCAATTTGGCATTCATATCTTCTTAATTCTTCATTTGTGTATTCTTTATCTTTAACATTTATTCCGATATTTTCTAATAATTTTATTTCTTTTGTAGTGCATTTATTTAGTAAATTCATTTAATTTTCTCCCCTTATCTATGTGCAATTCTATCATAATTACATAAAAAAAGAAAGAGCATTCAATAAAAAATTAAATACTCTAAGAAATTATTTTATTGCTACAAGTAACACATTGCTTTCTATTATATGTTCTTTATTTTCATAAATATATTTCTGCCCTGTTCTATAAACTTTATATCCCATATTGTTTAATTTTATAGCCATTAAATTCATTGTTGAAAGTAATCTTTCATTTGTTAACCCTCTTTTGACTTTAAGTTCAAAGAAACTTATTATAACCTTATTACTATCTTTTCTTATTTTGTTATCAATAAATTCTGTTATTTCCTCTAATTCCACTTGTCATCACCTTATTTCTATATTATATTTTTTAGTAGCCTATCATAATTTATCAATCGCTCGTTTTTATAAATTATTTAACTGATTCTATAATGTCCTATAATATAGTCTTTATCATATAGTTCTAATACATCTTCTTCATAATTTATCTGCATAGGATTTTCATGATGTATTAAAAATGGTATACCTCTTTTGTTCCTTTTATCTGATATTATTCCTATATGGTCTTTAAAGACTATTATATCTCCACCTTGCCATTCTTCTATTTTTGATAAATCTGTTGTAAGAGTTATATTATTATTTTTAAAATATACATTTAAGTTTCGTACCCTTCTAAAATCAATGTTTTTATCTATTTGTTCGACATTATAGTTTTCTTTATTGTTTATAATATCTTCATTGACTAACTCCATCAAGTTATAACCTGCATCTTTAAGTCCAAATCCTACAACATCTGTACATACTCCATATTCATCATTAGGATAACCTGTGTTATAATATTTACTTTGATATTTTGGTTTTGTTTGTATATATTTTTTTACATTATTCAATATATCAGTTTGGTCATCTATTCCATCATTATCTTTATCAATACTGCTAGTATATGTTTTTATATTAAAATTAGCATTAGTATATTGTTTATGTGGTATAATACTTAGTTTATATAGCATTATCACTATTATTAAAATTAATATAATACATATAGTTATATGTATTATAAGTTTCTTTTTCATCTTGTGTTCCTCTCTATAATTTTTAGTTTTGTTTAAATATTTTTACTCAATAAATTCTATAAAATAGTAATTACTATAATCTTCAATTTTTGCCAATTCATTAAAAGTTAGTGAAAACTCTCTTGATGATTTAAATACATTACTTTCGCAATGAGTGATATAAAAAATAGGTGTATTATCTCTGTTTTTATAATAATTTGAAAATTTTAAATTCATATTTTCAAATTCTTGTTTTAATTCCTTTATAGTCATTTCGGTTTTTACTATTAAAACAACACGATATGTTGAATAATTTCCATTTCCTCCTGAATCTCCTATCGCACTTTTTATTGCAATTTTTTCAATGTTTTCTGGTAATGCAAAGTTAGAAATTTCCTTTTCAAATCCTTTTAAACCTGTATTTGAATATATCCAAGAGCCTATAAATATCATTGCAGCTACAACTATAAATATTATGATTATTAATTTTTTATTTTTCATTTATAAATTTTTCTCCCATAAAATCTACTATTTTTTACTTATATTATCATAAAAGCAGATAATTATCAACTAACTATCTGCTCTATGACTTGTAATTTGTATTACAATTTTGTTATATTTAACTCCTTTTCTTTATTTTTAAATTCGTTTATTATTTTTTTACCAAAAATATATATTTCATTTCTCCATGGATGTCCAAACATACCATAACTCCAATCTTTACTTAAAAACATATGATAATCTCCATCTGGATAATAACTTGGAAAATATACTTCCACTTCTCTATCCTTATCATAATAATGATAGCCTAATTCAATATTCTCATTAGGATTATATTCAAAACAATCATGTTGCCAATCTAATGCATATAAATCATCATTACTTAATTCTTTGAATATATCATTTACTATTTTTTCTTGCTCAGCAGACCAATAAGAATTTAATTGATAGCATATATTTTCAATATTAAATTCAAAAGAATCATTTTTTTTATTTACAGATGGATAAAAGTTATATTCTTTTTGAATTCTATTCCATATTTCATCATACAATTTCTCATCTACTATTACTTTCATAAAATATATCTCCTCTACAACTTGTAATTTTTCGAGATAATTATACCATAAAAAATAGATAATTAGCAAACAACTAAATTATCCATTTTTATTATAACCTTATTTTTTTTCAACTAGCAAATCTTTTTTTACACTACTATTTGTATTGTACTCAATATCAATAGCTCCCCCTATTGTATCTAGTGTTTTTATTTTGTTCAAATCACTTTCATTATTACTTATTACAGTAACTTTTATATTATTATTATCTTCCATTACTGCTGATTTTGTTACAAAAGTAAATTCCTTATCTATCATTTTTTTACTTATTTTATTTTGTAGTTCCTCTAAATAGTTATATGAATACTTTGCCGTTTTAAAAGTTGTTTTACTTTCTATTATTCCTAAAAATTTGCAGATTTCTTTTCTATTCGTTGTATTATCTTCACAGATCCATATAACGTTATTTCCATTATTATCTACATATTTTCCTCCATAATATTCTGGATAATCTGTATTTATATCTTCATTTGTTTGTTCTTTTACACCTACATCTTTATCCTCTGCTGGTGTATTTTTATTAGTATTTTCTGTAAGTATTGACTGTAATAATTCTAATAATTCATTTTCTGTTATATTTGTGGTTTCTATATCATAATAAACATTATCAAATTTAAAAGTAGCCATATATTTGTTATTATACTGTGATATTTCTAATTCAGTATTTCCTATTTTTGATTTTTTACCTTTAAATTCAAAAAAGTAATCTCTCAAAGGTTCTTCTTCTTTGCAAAGAGCTATAATTATTTCTCCATCATTATCTTTTCTATATTCAAATACATAATCATGTTTACGATATTCATTAAATAAGTTATTATCTTTATATCCTCTTGTAGAAATTGTATAGAAGTTACAATACATAAATTTTTCTGGAATCTTATTTGTAAAATCTTCATAACTAATTCCATTTGTTACTTTAAATTCTTCTAAAATTTCTTTCCAAATTTCTTGTGGCATTTTTTGATTATAATTATCAATTTTTACATCCATATCTGAACTTATTAAACTTGATACTCTGTATATATTTAATTCTGTTTTTAATGATTCTTTATTATTTTTAATATCTTGTAAATCTGAAATTCCATAATGAGTATCATTTTGTACTTGATTATTATTAAGCCTATTTGTTCCTAAAATAATTCCAAATCCCAAAACAAATACTGCTGCACTAGAAGTTATTGTATAAATTATTTTTTTACTTTTTTTATTTTTCATAACAAACTCCTCTCCGATAGTTTAATACAGCTATTTTCTCTTTTACATTTTTTCGTACTCTTTCTTTTAAATCATTATTTTCCATAGCCATAACCTCCATCTTCTAAATTTCTTTTTATGATTTTCCTAACTCTATGAAGTATAGTCTTAACATTGCTTGTAGATAAATTTAATACTTTTGCTATTTCTTTTACTGATTTTGCTTCATAATAAAACATTATAAATATTGTATATTCTTCTTTTTTTACTGTCTTTAAAGTATCTAACACAACTTTGTTCTGTTCATTTTCTTCTGCGATTTTTTCAATATTACAAGTATCAACTAAATTTTCTTCATAATCTGATATAGAAAAATTTAATTCTGTATTTCTATACTTATTCTTTATCACATTTTTAGATATTCCTGCCAAATATGGTTTTATTTCTATTGTTTTTAATAAATTACTGCTATTTTTCCATATAGCCACAAATACATCTGATATTATTTCTTCTATATCTTCATCTGTTATAGATACACTGACTCCATTTTTTACTATTATATAAACATAGTTATAAAAATCATCTAGTATTCTGTCTATATCCAGTTTTCCATTTATTAGATAATCATTTAAAATTTCATTTTTCAATTTAGACCTAAATCTCCTTTTTATTTTGTTAGCTAACTTTCATATACATAGTAACATTTTTTCAAAAAAGGTTACAAGTTTTCTAAAAAAAATTAAAAATATAGAGATATTAGATTTTCTAATTTCCAATATCTCAGCGATAACTTACTAATTGATGTTTTGACTATACCATAAAGGACAGATAATTTTCAACTTAATTACCTGCCCTACTTATTGTAATTTTGCAGTTACTCCATTTTATTATTGTTCTTTTCTTCAAGTTCTTTTTCCATAATTTCATCTAAATCATCTTTTATTTCTTTTCCAGTAATATCTTCATAGGCATCCTTTATTCCATTTTTAACAGCCCATTTTACTACAAAATATAAAGCAATTAAAATTATTATTGCTGTTCCTCCACTAATTCTTAATTCTTCCCACATATTCTATTCCTCCCACTTACTAAATTGTAATTTATGCGTTATTCTATACTTGTTTAGTTCTATCCTTTAGGATTATTACTATTCTTTATTTTAGAAATATCCTCTTTATCAATCCATTCCTCACAATAACCACAATTACAACAAATATATCTATTTACTTTTACTGCTGAAAAAATCGTTGCTCCAGTCATTATATTGTTTCCTGCTCCATATGCTCGTGAACTGCCATTAACTCTTATAATATCATTACTATTACATTTTGGACATTTATTATTATTTTTCATTTCTTACCTCCATTCATAACAAAAACTTGTAAGTTGTCTACATTACCCATTTTAGTCGAATAGGATATACTTCAATAACAAAATGAACTTCTTCTATGGTAGTTGCTGGATACGATTTAGCAATATCCACACTAATCGAATCTACCATCACTTTCATAAAATCATCAGGTGTACCACAAACAATGTATTGAGAACATATATACTCAATATATCCTGATTTGTCTGGCTCCAGTGGCATCGTCTCAAAAGGCTTTTCAATATCAACACCTAAACGAGACAAGTATTCAGAAACTTTGGGATAGGTAGATTTGATTTCACGAATATAATTTTTGCAATATGTACAGTTACATAGGTCATCAGATTTTATTTGCTTATAAAACACTTTCGTCTTTTTAATATCCACAACTTCACCCCCTACAACCTACTATTTTATTTTTACTTATACTATCATAAAGTCAGACAATTATCAAATACATTTTTTAATCACAGGTGCTTTTGTAGTTATAATATCAATAATATGGTTTTGACAATATATTCCATAATGTTTATATCCATTGGGAAATAAATATTCCACTAACCCTATTTCTACTAGTTGAGAAATATAGTCTAGAAGTCTAGATTTTTCAAATATTATAAAATATTTACCTTTTCGTACTTCATAGTTATCCCATATCGTATAAGATTCATTTCTTGTTTGATGCAAAATATAATTTTCAAATACAATTTCATATAAATTATTTTTATTTGGATATATTGGCGTGCTTTCTGATAATATTTTCTTTAAGGCTGAAATTTCTATATCATCTATATCTGTTCCTTTTTGACCTTCAGTTGGCAAAGCAACAATAAATTTTAAGTTATCATTTTCTTCTTCAATAGCTTTAATTAAAAATGGTGCTGTGTTTATTTCTTCATTTTCTAGTCCAAAATTAATCATAGATTATCCCTTCTTTCTAAAATAGTTAAATTATCTATGTAATGAAACATGTAGTTATTACACAATATTATTATTTTGTTTCTACTTATCATAAAAATAGATAATTAGTTGCTTTATAATTTGTTGTTACTATTATTTCTTCTAGTTCTCTTTACTATACTTTGGCACATATATCATTTCCGTATCTAAATCTATTACTAAGTCTACCTTTTTATTCAAATTATCATTTAATATTTTATACTCATATTTATTGCAAAATTTTTTTGTAAACTCTTTAGCTGTATAGTTATTACTAGAAATCATATCTTTGCACATTTCTGTAATTTTTGTTTTAGAATAGTTCTTCCCTTCAACTATATAATTTCCATAATAACTTTCTATTTCTATTAGCACTCATTAATCCTCCTTACAAATTTCTATTTTATTTTTACTTATATTATCATAAAGGCAGACAATCATCTACTCTATACATGTAATTTATCTTTGGATCTATGTCAAGTTTTTGGACACTTTTTTTGAGAATTTTTTTATATTTTTG
>CAOJVB010000002.1 GCA_948444845.1 uncultured Clostridiaceae bacterium
AAATGAATAGAAATAGACAAGAAAAAGGTATAACTTTAATTGCTCTCGTTATTACAATCATAATTCTTATAATACTGGCAGGAATAACAATAAATTTAAGTTTAGGAGAAAATGGCTTATTTGGAAGAGCAAAAGAAGCGAGAGATAAATATCTAGCATCTGCGGAAGATGAACAAAGAGAATTAAATGAATTATATAAACAATTAGGAATAGAAAATTTACCTGAAAATACGAAAGAAAATCCACAAGAAATAGGAAAGGAAGTAGCACTAAAAGATGGTTGGGGAACACAAACTGTAACATATACTAATACAAAAAATGGATTAGAAGTAAAAGACCTTACAAAAGTAGCAACAGTATATGCAGTAAGTGTAGGAAATGGAGATACAGTACCAGTACCAAAAGATTTTTACTATGTAGGTGGGACATTAGCTACAGGGGTAATAATATCAGATGCAGAAGCAGATAAATATGATGGTACAACAGATAAAACAACACACGAATATAGAAAAAATCTAAAAGGAAACCAATTTGTATGGATGCCATGTAGTATAGATAATTATAATTTTGTTACAACTTATGCAAAAAATACTAATGCAAATTATGGATATGAACAAATTCCTGGGGAAATAGCACAAATAGAAAAATATGGTGGCTTTTATGTAGGAAGATATGAAGCAGGAATATGTATGCCAACGGGAACAAACAACTCAGGTATTACAACAGCAAATATATTAAATGGGACAAGTGCAAGTAGTTGGCAATGCAGTGAATTTACTACATCAACAGGAAAGCCAGTTGTACAAGCAGGAGCAATACCATGGTATCATGCAGACCATAGTACAGCTTCAAACGTAGCAGAAAACATGTATAAAGGAAATTCATACGTAACATCAGGCTTGATGACAGGAACAATGTGGGATCAAATGATGGCAAAAATAGGGGATGGAAATACTACTACATCAGGAAATTATAATAACTCTGCTTATACGTCAGATGAAGGAATATACCATACAACAGCAGGTTCAAGTGGAACGGGAGCTTGGAGTACAACAACAGCTGAAAAAACAAGTGGAACGTATTGGTTAGTTGAATCAGGAATGCTAGATACATATGAGAGATATCATATATATGATACGGCTGGGAACCTATGGGAGTGGGTGGAACAAGTAACATCAGACTCTACATCTAACGTGGCATTTACGCTTCGTGGCGGTAGTATCGACAATAACGCTTCGGACTGCCCAGCTTCTTACCGTGGTTGCGATCACGCTCGCCTCACTAGAACATCCTTCGGTTTCCGCGTTGCACTTTATTTAAAGTAGAACTGAACGCTTACGGGCGATGCACAATAACATTGTAAATTGTTAGAGCAAAGGCGAGAAATTCCGAAATGCGGTTAATAGAAAATTACTTATTTGTTTCAAACCTATTAAATTGGATAAATTGTTAAAAGGAAAAAATATGAGTGAAATAAAAAAAGAATTAGTGCTAATACCAAAATCTGAAAAATATATACAATATATGCTCGTGGTAATAATGAAATTACCTCGAACAGAAAAATTTAATATAGGAAATGAATATAAACTTTCAATGTATAAAATGCTTGAAAATATATTAATGCTAAGTAAAGTATCTGATGATGAAAAACTGAAATACATAAATAAAATAGATGCACGGACTAAATACACAAAGAATTTTTTTAAGAATAATGTATAAAAATAGATGGATAGATGAAAAAAAATTTAACAATTCAATAGAATTAATTTATGAACTTGGAAAGATAATCGGAGGCTTACTAAAGTATTATGGCAAAAACAATAAGAAATGAATTTGATAAAAAACTAACATATGAAAATTTATATAAAGCACATTTAGAAAGTAGAAAAAACAAAAATTGTAGAAAAGATGTAATATTATTTAATTTGAAACAAGAGGAATATATTAGATATTTATATGAGAATTTAAAAAACAGAACATATAAACATGGAAAATATACTATTTTTTATGTGCATGAGCCAAAGCTTAGAAAAATACAAAAGTCAAACTATATAGACAGAATAGTACATAGATGGGTAGTAGATAATTTTTTATATCCAACATTTGTATCAAAATTTATAGATAGATCATATGCTTGCATAAGACAAAAAGGAATGCATAATGCGTGTTTAGATGTACAAAAGACAATGAAACATTGTAAAAATGTATGGAATGAATATTATATTTTAAAAATGGATGTAAAAAAATATTTTCAAAATATTAATAGAGAAAAATTATGCAATATATTGGAAAGAAAAATAAAAGACGAAAAGTTAATGTGGCTCTTAAAAGAAATAATATATTCTAATGAAGAAAAAAAAGGAATTCCAATAGGAAATTACACATCACAAGTTTTTGCTAACTTATATTTAAATGAATTAGACCAATATATAAAACGAGTTTTAAAAGTTAGATATTATTTTAGATATATGGACGATTCAGTAATTTTAACAAAAAACAAAAAGGAAGCAAAAGAAATATTGGAAAAAATAAAAGCGTTTTTAGATAAAAAACTAAATTTAGAATTAAATAGCAAAACACAAATCTTTAAAAGTAAACAAGGTGTAAACTTTTGTGGATACCAAATTAATGAATATAGAATAAAAATAAGACCAAAAGGAAAGAAAAAATTAAAAAGAAAAATAAAAGAATTAAAACAACAAATAAAAAATGGTAAAATGACAAGTAAAGAAGCACAAAAATATTTATGTGGACATATGGGTTATATAAAATATGCAAATGTTTATAATTTAACTAGCAAACTTTTTTATACATAAATATTATAGCATTTTTACTAAATATTAATTACTATTATTTTTTTAGATTTCCAATTTGTTTTAACTTAACAAATAAACTATAAATTATATAACAAAATATTAAAGTGTTATTATTTTTAGGGATAAATCTAATGCTTATTTGCTTCGTGGCGGTAGTTTCAACAATGACGCTTCGACCAACCCAGCATCTTACCGTAATTACAACAACGCTAGCAACACTAACACGAACAACGGTTTCCGCGTTGCACTCTAATATTATTCTCGATTATATATTTTATGGAATATATACAATGAAGTATTAGATATTAAAGAGATTTATTCCTTCCTATATATAGGTAAATATGTATCAGCAAAATATTTTATGGTAGGAATAACGAAGTTCAGTATTTTGCAAAAAAATCAAATACTATTTAAGAAAAGTTAAAAATCTCTTAAATAGTATTTATTTTTTTATATGTTAGTTTAACTTTTTAATAGATCATCAAAAAAATCTATATTATTAATCATAACAGATATTTGTCCGCTTTTAGTGCTATTCAAAGTACCATCAATTATAATTAATTGATTTAAACTAACATTTTGATAAACAAAATCAGCTATATCATTTAGAGCAAAAACATCTACTTTATTATTTTCTGTAAGTGTAATAGTAAAATAACATATTGAAATATCATTTTTCATAAAGAAAAAATCAAATATTGGTTCACTTATTACTTTCCCAATTAAAAAGCATTTATTCATATAATAATTACCTTAAAGAAGAAGAAATATTTTGTATTTCTTCTATAAATCTATATGCTTCTGAAACTGACAAATTGTCTACACTTACTTGATTTATTTTCTCTAATAAAGATAATAATGTTTTATTTTGTAAATAATCAGCACCATCAAAAATTGTATTATTTTCTACAATTTTAAAATTGATATTATCATTAACAAATAGTTTATAATACTTATCAAAGCTAGAACACGGAAAGCCACATTTTACTATATCAACGTTTAAATTTGTTAGTTTTAAATTATATATTTTAGATAGAATTTTAGCATCATCATCTAAACATATATAAAACACACCACTTTTGAATAGGTAAATAGTTTCATTATTTTCATTTTTTAATTTTTTATAAATATCATATAATTTACTCATATACACTCTCCTTATAATTTTTTCAAATATATTATATAACAAAAATAATCGACAGTAAAGTATTGCCGAGAAATTTTAAAAGTGATATGATAAATAAAACTATTGAAGAGGAGGTGAAATAGAATGAAAGAAAATAAAAGCCTTTCAATGCAAGATATAGAACTATTTATGATGGCTCAATTTATAGATGTAATAAATGTATTTGAAAAATATGAAACAATTGATGAAGTAAGAAAAGATATAAAAGCTAGAAAGAAGATATATTTAGATTATATAAAACAAATTCAAGAACCTATGGAATTTGTGACATTAAATTTATATGATGAAAATATAGATGATAAACTAAAAAAATGCAAAAATGCATATTCAGATAGTATAGAATATAAAAAAGCAACACAAAAATTACAAGAGAGAACTAATGCATTAACTGAAAAACTAGGAAATACAGAAAAAGAAGAGTTGGAAGAAGTAAATAATCTAATATATGAAATATGTAACTTCAAAACACACTTAGCATATAAAATTCGGTCTAATAGATGGTATCAAAATCAAAGAAAAATGTACTTAATTAAGCAGTTGGTATAGCAAAACTATTACTAGTTTTCGGAACTTAATTAAGTACAAAATCAAAAACTAAAATTAACTAAAATCATTAACATCTTTGTAGAAGTCTGCAACAGGTCTATTAAAAACGATTGAAAATGCTAATAATTCATAATCTTTTACACAACGTTTATTATGCTCAATAGCATAGATATCAGCTTTATATAGATTAAGACCAATCAATTCTAATTTTTCACAAAAAACTTTTTGAGAAAGACCACTTTCAGCACGGAATTTCTTAAAGTTTTCAGATATTATATTTAATTTATTATTAATTCCTCTACGTCGATTCATATTAAAAACACTCCTTATATTTTTATAACTACATTCTACAATAAAAGTGATGCATAAAAGGCAATAATATATTGCCTTTTATGCATCTAATCCAATAAAAATTGTCAATATGATTAGTAAATTATTTGCAATATAAAATTATAATTCTGTTCAAATGTTATTAACAAGAAAGCGCTTTTATTACATTTTCTATAAAAAAATAGGTATATTCGACAAAAAGTAACAAATTATTCATTATAAAAATGCTATAATATTTACAAGAATTTCCAATAATGTGTTATAAAAGTACAAAAGAAATGGGGAATATAACGATAAGAAACAATAAATTTATTATGTTCTAATAGTCTAAATAGTCAATGTAATAACAAACAATGATTATTTTGACTATTTTTTTATACTTTTTTAAATTTACATAAAAACAAAAGAAAAAAATCACATTTGGATTTCCAAATCTCGAAAGAGAGGAGGTGATGCTATGCCAAATGAATTTGAAGATGATATTGTTTTTGCTAGATTTATAAAGTATATGAAAAAATCATTATTACATAGAAAAATAAATTACTTAAAGCATTGTAGATATTTAAGAAAGCAAGAACTACAATTAGACCAAAAGGAATGGGACGTGTTATCTAGCAAAGATGATATGGAGCATTCCTTTTTTGCGTTTAAAGACAAAGAAAAATATAAGCAAAAGATTTTAAAAATACTTACTGAAAAACAAGGGAAAATTATTACTGAACTTTATTACGAAGAAAAGAGCGTTGAAACTATTGCTAAAGATTTAAAACTTACACCTAATGCAATATATCAAATAAAGTTTAGAGCTATGGAAAAATTAAAAAAATACTTGAAAGGGGAAAATAAGAATGGAAAATAAAACAAAATTTTATGACTTATTAATTAGAGCCAGATATGATGAAAATGCTTTAATTTTAGTAATTAAACAAATAATGCCATTAATAAATAGTTATTCTTTAAAAAATAAGAGAATAGATGAAGATTTAAGAAGTGAACTAATAGAATATGCCATAGTATTAATAAAAGACGAAAATTTTGCAGATAAGCTAGCAAATTATAAAAAAATTTAAAAAAATTTTTATAAATCGTAAGATTTGGAATTTTCAGTTGCTGTTCTTATTGAGAAGTAAAAAACTCAAAAAATATAAAGAACATTGACAACTGAATAGAGTATTCATTAGATACTACCCCTATTATTACTGGAAACGGTAAGCCAACTTAACAGGTACGCCAAGACCTTATATATTAAGAGAGCGAGTAATACCGAAGTTATAAATATTGATGTTGCTATCAATACGGCGATGAAAGTAATAGGTATAATGATACTTTTGTCCAGTCATAGTTTGAGCGTGAAGAAACCGTCCCACACAATGAGGGCAAACCTGTTTTAACAGGTATAGTGGATGCAGAACCACATATGGGCGATTAGCTGTTGCCGTCTAATGAATTATAAAAAATAAGCTAAAGGAGGTAACAACAATGATAATAATAGTAATTTTAATAATAATAGCAATACTTACATATATGATAGTTCTCGGTGGAAATATGAACAAAACACAAGAAGAGAAATATATTGAAGATAAAGAACAAATAGAATATATAAAAAATTACCAAAATGGAGGTAATAAAATTGGAAACAAAAAGAGAAACAAGACAAGTATTTAGAGGAGAAATATATTATGCTAATCTTTCTGGGGCAATAGGAAGTGAACAACAAGGACATAGACCAGTTTTAATAGTACAAAATAATACAGGAAATGTACATTCGCCAACTGTAATGGTACTTCCTATAACTAAAAAGTTAGATATTATAAGTCCGCAACCAACACATATTGATATAAAAAACTTTTGTGGATTAGAATACGATTCTACAATACTTGCAGAACAAATAAGAACAATAGATAAAAGTAGGTTAGGTACGAAAATTGGTAACTTACCCTATAAAATGATAAAAGACGTAGATGAGGCAATGAGAATTGCACAAGGAATAAAAGAAAAATAGAAAATATTAGGAAACAAGTTTTTATAGCTTGTTTCTTTTAGTAGGAGGTAAAAATGCAATACAATAAAATTTTTAATAATACAGAATATAGTACAAAACAAGCTATATGCTATTTTGTAATGTCATACAAAAAATTAAAAGGTAGTAAAGAATTAAATTTATGTAATTGGGTAAAGGAACTTATAAATATTATAGAATTTACAGAAGAAAATGTACTAGAAAAAGTAGATTCAATTATATATGCAGAATTTCCTTTTTATTATAGCCTAAATATTGAAGAAATACTTTCTTTTGCAGTAGTTGTTTTTCATAGATTATTAGCATCTAACAATGTTATTTTTGAAAAAGATATTGTAGAAGAACTAAAACTCACAATGAGATTATATTCATCAAGAACTATATTTACAGAAGCAGACAATATATTGAGTAAACTACCAAATAATAAATGATATTGTCAATTATCGGATTTGAAAAAAATAAATAAATCGCACAATTGAGAGAAAAGCGAGTTACTTATATTCTATTAGTAGACCATAAGTAACTCCTTTTTCTTTTGAAAAAGGAGGGAGTAAATGGACGAAGAAAATAAAAAAGTGTATGAAGCTGAAGATATACAAAAAATACTTAAAATAGGAAAAAATAAAGTATATGACTTTTTAGAAGATGTATATTCAAACACTCACTTTTTTAAAGTAATAAAGATAGGAAAACTTTATAGAGTTCCTAAAAAGTCCTTTGACGATTGGTTAAATAGCGAAGAGTAAAGGAGAAGAAGATGAGTACGAACAAGAATAAAAGCGTAGCTTTTTATGAAAGAGGCTCTTGGTATCACAGAACTAAAACATTATTAGAAGATTATACAGTAAGTTATGGTAAAAAAGGAGGATTTGAAACACAAGAAGAAGCAGAAGAAAGTTATAAAAAATGCAATGAAGAATATATGCAACAATTAACCATACATCATTTAAATATAGATAAGGAAGTATATTTATCAAACTATTTAGTATATTGGTTTGAAAATGTATTCAAAGAAAAAAACATTCAAAACAATTATATTTTAGGAGTTGCCTATGTTATCTATAATATGATTGTTCCATTTTTAAGACAAGAGGAGTCAAAAGGGGACATTAAATTAAAGTTAGTAAATACTACATTTTTAGATTCTATATTAGAAGAATTAGCAAAGATAACTGAATCAGCAGGAAATAAATGTAGAGAAGTTTTAAACTTAGCGATGAAAGATGCACTTAGTGATGGATTTATTTCATACAATCCTGTTGAAGGTACAAAACAATACAAAAAGAAAAAACCTAAAATTAAAATATTAAATAAAGAGCAATTAAAAAAATTGCTATTATTTGCTCAATTTGATAATTGGTATTTGGAAATTTTATTGGGTGTATTTTGTGGTCTAAGAAAAGGCGAAATAATGGGTTTGAAATTTCAAGATTTTGATAAAGAAAAAAGAATAATACGAATAAGAAGACAACTTGTTATTGATCCTATTTTAGCAGCTAACCCTAATGCAGTTAATGTTAAAGTAGAAAAATATGTACTTACAGAAAAACCACCAAAGAAGAATAGTTATCGTAATTTAAGAGTTCCAAAAATTATTGCAGAAGAATTAATAAATAGAGAGGCAGAGTACGAAGTATATAAAAAAGTTAAAGCCGATTTTGAAGAACTTGATTATGTGAGTTTTAATAGAGATACAGGTAAACCGCAAATACCAAACTCATTTAATAGCTATTTAAAAAGACAATGCCCTAAAAATGCCATACCTACTATATCAGTTCACGCTTTAAGGCATATGTTTGCTACTATACTAATAGAAAGAAATGTACCTTTAATTAAAATTGCAGCACTAATGGGACACGATTCTCCTCATACTACTTTTGAAATTTATTGTGACATTATGGATGAAAGAGAAAAGATTTTAGCATTTATCAATAATACTTTCACACCAGAAATATTGGAGGTGCATTAATTATGGCAGTAGAATTAAAACCTATTCGATACATTGACTATAAAATATATAATGTAACTAAAATAAAAAATAAATATGGATTTAGAATACTTCTAACACTAGATGATAACACAGAGCGAACTGTTCAACATTCTGGATTTGATAAAAAAGATATAGCAGAAAAAGAAAGATGTAAGGTAATTGGAAAGTTAGAAAACAAAACATACGTAGTATATACAAATGTAACTGTAAAAACGTATCTGGAATATTGGTATGAATATGATGCACCTAAAAGATTAAATTCGTATGGAAGTTTTTTAGCATATAGAAATGGAATATTTAATCATATAATACCTAGAATTGGAAAATTAAAACTACTTCAATTAACACCTGGTATAATAGAAAAATTATATAAAGATGTATATGAATATTCTCCTAATGTTTGTAGTATTGTTCAAACTATAATGTCAACATCTTTACAAGATGCCGAAACAAATAAATTTATACCAACAAATGTTGCATTAGGAGTAAAAATTCCAAAAACCGATGAAGAAATAGAAAAGGAAGCAACAACAGAAAAAACAGATACTTATCATACGTTACTAATTGATGAAAGAAAAACATTTACCATTGAGCAAGTGGTAACAATTATCAAAGAAAGTATAAACACACCAATTTATTTACACGTTTTATTTGCAACATTAATGGGACTTCGTAAAAGTGAAATAAATGGAATAAAATACTCAGATATAGATTTTGTTCATAGAAAATTATATTTAGAAAGACAATTACGGCAGAAGACCAAATGATACTAAGGAAGATTGCCCACCTAAAACTTTAACAACTCAAGAGGTAGAATTAAAGACACCTTCTAGTGAAAGAGTTTTAGACATACCAGATTTAGTTTTTAATGCTATATTAGAGGAAAGAGGCAAATATGAAAAAAACAGACGTAGAAGAATAAATGATAAGCATAATCCTTTTAGAGATTGGAATTATGTATGTTGTTCTACTTATGGGAAACCACGTTCAAGAGGTTTTGTTTTTAGATATTTTGAAGATATAAAGAAACAAAACAATTTACCAGACTTACCTTGGCACAAATTAAGAACAACATATACTACAATACTTGCAAAAAATGATTTTAGTATGAAAGCTATTTCAATATTACTAGGACATTCTTCAGAAATTATTACATTTGAAAATTACACAGATAAAAATGAAATTATATATGATTGCTTAGAAGAATTAGAGCCATTTATTGAAAGTGTTGTGCCAAAGAAAAATACAGAAGAAAATATAGCAGATTGCACCGATATAGAAATAGATATTATTATGCAAGATGTTTTTGATAATATAATGGTAGCATAAAAAATAGAATTACATTTACAAGGTATAGTGAATACCTTGTATTTTTATGGAAAAAATGGTATAAATAATATACAAAATTATTTAATATTATTTAGGTTTATTTAATGTTATTTAGTTTAAAAAAATAGAGTTTGTGACCTAATTCGTGTAAAGGCATTTTATGTAGATAATTTTGAATTTAAAAAATGTAAATTACACGAATTTTTCGACAATTACACGAATTTTCGTGGTTGATAGTAATCATTTTTTAGGTCACAAAGGAGGAAAAAATGTTTAAATTACACTCAGAATATAAGCCAACAGGCGACCAACCACAGGCAATAGAATATTTAAGTAAAGGAATAATGGAGGGCAAAAAATTCCAGACGCTTCTAGGGGTTACAGGTTCACGGAAAAACTTTCACAATGGCAAATATCATTCAAAAAGTGCAAAAACCAACACTCGTTTTAGCACACAATAAAACACTAGCAGGACAACTATATAGCGAATTCAAAGAGTTCTTTCCAGAGAATAACGTTGAATACTTCGTATCTTACTACGATTATTACCAACCAGAGGCCTACATTCCACAATCAGACACATATATAGAAAAGGACTCATCAGTTAATGACGAAATAGACAAGCTTCGCCATAGTGCAACAGCTTCTTTATTTGAAACAAGGGACACGATAATAGTTGCATCTGTTTCATGCATATATGGTTTAGGTGATCCTATTGATTACGAAAATATGGCAGTCTCTTTAAGGCAAGGTATGCAGGTAGAAAGAAATAAAATGCTTAAAAAGCTAATAAATATGCAATATACAAGAAATGAACTAGATTTCAAAAGAGGAACATTTAGGGCAAAAGGAGATATTGTAGAAATATATCCATCAGATGAAAGTGAAACAGCAATACGTGTAGAATTTTGGGGAGATGAAATAGAAAAAATATCTGAAATAAATCCGCTAACAGGAAAGGCGGAAGCTACAAGAAAGCATATTACAATATTCCCGAACTCACACTATGTAACAACTAGCGAAAAAATGGAAAGAGCAATAGAAACTATTGATAAAGAAAAAGAAGAAAGAGTAGAATATTTTAAGTCAATTGGCAAACTAATAGAGGCTCAAAGAATAGAAGAAAGAACAAACTTTGATATAGAAATGATGAAAGAAACAGGCTTCTGCCAAGGAATAGAAAATTATTCAAGGCACATAAGTGGAAGAGAAGAAGGAAGTCCACCATTCACACTATTTGACTATTTTCCAAAAGATTTTCTACTATTAATAGATGAATCACATGCGACTGTTCCACAAGTAAGAGCAATGTATAATGGAGATAGAGCAAGAAAAGAATCATTAGTACAATATGGCTTTAGACTTCCATCAGCCTTTGATAATAGACCACTTAAATTTGAAGAATTTGAGCAAAGAATAAATCAATGCGTATTTGTTAGTGCAACACCAGCAGATTACGAAAAAGAGCATTCTAAGGAAAATGTAGTAGAACAAATAATACGTCCTACAGGACTATTAGACCCTATAATAGAAGTAAAACCAGTAGCAAATCAAATAGATGACCTAATTGAACAAATAAGGCAAAGAATAGAAAAAGATGACAGAGTACTAGTAACAACACTAACTAAGAAAATGGCAGAAGACTTAAGTAGCTATTTGGCAGGAATAGGAATAAAAGTAAGGTACATGCATTCAGACATAAAAGCTTTAGAAAGAATGGAAATAATAAGAGATTTGAGGTTAGGAGAGTTTGATGTATTAGTTGGAATAAACCTTTTAAGAGAAGGTCTAGATATTCCAGAAGTTTCATTAGTAGCGATATTAGACGCCGACAAAGAAGGTTTTCTACGTTCAGAACGTTCATTAATACAAACAATAGGGCGTGCTGCAAGAAATACCGAAGGAAAAGTAATAATGTATGCAGATGAACTAACAGAAAGTATGGAAAAAGCAATTACAGAAACAAACAGAAGAAGAGCAATACAATCTAAATACAACGAAGAACACGGAATAGTGCCACAAACAATCAAAAAATCAATAAGAGACACAATAAAAGCAAGTATAATAGAAGAAGCTGGGGAAAAATACAACTTATCAGAAGAAGCAAGCTTGGAAGAAGTAATAGACAAACTAACAGATGAAATGCTAAAATATGCACAAGCAATGGAATTCGAAAAAGCTGCAGAAATACGAGATAAAATCAAAGAGTTGCAACCAAATTAGGTTGCAACTCTTTGATTTTATTGCTATTTTCTTTCTCTGTTTTCCAATTTCTTAGAATATTTAAGTATCTCCTTAGATATAAAACAATACTCTCCACCTATATTTTTCCAAATCTCACATACATAAAGTTTATTTATCTTATACCGTTTTTCTTTTTTATTTTTAAACATAAATTGCCTCCTTTAAAATTATTTAATGAAAGTGTTAAAAACTACAATAATTCACAATAACTTGAGAATTCTCTACTCTTAATAACATCAAGTTTGCGATAGGTATCAGTGCCTTTAATCTTGATATAAAGAGTAATCAATTGATTATTAGTACTTAAAACAGCATAAGCTTCACCTTCATCAGCTAGTCCAATAATAAAATCTTCATAAGCTCTTGTCTTAAATATCCTTACCCTACAGTATTCGTCATGAGGCAAATGTTCTTTAACAAAAGTTTCACTAGAAGCATTTGATATTGTATCATAAGCCCGCTTTATACAATCATTTCGATGGGTAAAGTATAAAAGAATAGAAAGACAAAATATAATAGGGATTGGGAATAATAGCATAGTAGCATTAAGTAAAGGAAAATCAAACATTACTATTCCTCCTATAAAAAGACCAACGAAAAGTAAACACATAGATCCAGCAACTATAAAAGTATCACAAAAAGCATTTTTTCTTCCAAGCTTCTCAGCTTCGTCTAAATCACTCCATTTCCGTAGGTTCATCATAAATTAAATCCTCCTTAATTAGATTATAATTAATATTGTGATAGATAGAATAAGTAAAATCTATCTAATAAAAAAGTTTCAATAGTAGTATTATACTATTTATTTACATAAAAATCAAGTTTGAATAACAATTTAACAACAAATTCATATAATAAAACAGGTGATATAAATGAATTTTTTTAAAAATTTATACGAAGATGCTAAAAATATACAAAAAAAGGATCCAGCTTCTAGAAACATACTAGAAGTAATAATTTTGTATCCACGGTTTTCATATACTAGTATTTCATAGAGTATCACACTTTTTATACAAACATAAACTATTCTTTCTAGCAAGGCTAAACTCGCAAGTTCGGTAGGTTTTTCACAGGAATAGAAATCCACCCAGGAGCCAAAATAGGAAGAAAGTTATTTATAGACCACGGAATGGGAATAGTAATAGGCGAAACAGCTACAATTGGAAATAACTGTACAATATATCATAATGTAACGCTTCGGTGGAACAGGAAAAGATAAAAATAAAAGACATCCAGACTTAGGAAATAATGTAATAGTAGGCTGTGGTGCAAAAGTCCTTCGGCCCAATAAAAATAGGAAATAATGTAAAAATAGGAGCAAATGCAGTAGTATTAAAAAATATACCAGAAGGTTCAACAGTTATAGGAATTCCAGGAAAAATAGTTAATAAGAAATAGTAGTATTTACAATAGATAACACCTTTATGTTAGATACTATTATTTTGCTATTAGTTATACATTCTTATATTAAAAAACAAGATTTCCTAGTATATTACAACTAGAAAATCTTATTTTTTTATATTACCCATATAAAGTTTTTAAACTGGGCTGATTTTTTTCGGAAATTATCCAAAGTCTTTGAGCTAAAGTGTATTTTACATTATTTTCATCTAAAGTATGAATATTTATGTAATCAAATACAGAAGCCCCAGCAGCTCTCCAACATATTTTATGCAAACGTGGAAAACTATTACTTTCATGTGAATCTGTTACAACAAAACCTCTTTGCCGAAGTTCTGCTACATGCTTTTTCGAAATACTCGCATATAAGCAAAAAAGCCCCAAATTTGCCTGTTCTCTAAGCTTTTGCTCTAAACTATTCTTCATAAAAAGACCTCCTTAGGTTTAATCATCCAATAATTATTAGAAAAATTAAAATATTTACAAGTTACAACAACCTAATTATAACAAAAAATTACATAAAAAGCAACAATTGATATAAAATTATACAATATGTCAATAATTTGAATTATATTTATTGACATTAACATAAATTAATCATATAATACACAATAATATAAATAAGTACACAAATCTCATTTTAATTAAAAGGAGGATGCAAGATGAATTATATTAAGAAATATTTAGAAAAAAGAAGAGAAAAAAACGAAAGACGGAAACAAGAAAAGTTCCTAAATACTAGAATACCATTAAATGACTTATTCTTGTGTTCTATGTACTATTGCTATAATGTTAAATATGTTGAAGGACCTATACCTTGGGATCCAACAAGGAGAATAGAATTAGAATATTCTGGTATTAAAATTTTAAGAAAACTCGAAAAATATTTTATAGATCCTACAACAGAAACAAAATATGTAAGACAAGATGCTTATGATAATGAAGTTGGAGATATAGTTGTTTCTAAAACTAGAACTATAAATTTTAAAAAAGAAGTTCTAGAAAGACAATATATAACGATGAAGGAATTAATAGCAATCAATGAAGAATTAAATAATAATAAATAAACAAAACCAAAAATCAACTTTAAATAAGGTTGATTTTTGGTTTTTTAGGAAATAATTACCAAACTCTTGTTTTTCGTAAAATAATATAGTATAATGTTCCCAAAAGGGATAGATTTCCCATTTGGAAACGTCCCCAATGGAAACTTAGGGAGGAAAAAATGAACGATAAAATAATAATAAAAGGCGCAAAGGAACACAATTTAAAAGATATAAATATAGAAATACCACGTGATAAATTAGTAGTAATAACAGGCCTATCAGGCTCTGGAAAATCATCACTTGCTTTTGATACACTATATGCAGAAGGTCAAAGAAGATATGTAGAAAGTCTATCAAGCTATGCAAGGCAATTCTTAGGTATAATGGAAAAACCAGAAGTAGAATCTATAGTAGGCCTTTCACCAGCAATATCAATTGACCAAAAAACAACTTCTAAAAATCCGCGTTCTACAGTAGGTACAGTAACAGAAATATATGATTACATCCGTCTTCTTTATGCAAGAATAGGTGTACCATATTGCCCAAACTGTGGTAAAAAAATACAAAAACAAACAGTAGACCAAATAGTAGATATGGTTATGGAATTAGAAGAAGGAACAAAACTTCAAGTTTTAGCTCCAATAGTTAGAGGTAGAAAAGGTGAGTTTGTAAAACAACTAGAAGGCTACCAAAAAGAAGGTTTTGTACGTGCTAGGGTAGATGGAGAAACTTACGAGCTTTCAGATGACTTAAACTTAGATAGAAAGAAAAAGCACAATATAGAACTTATTATAGACAGACTAGTTGTCAAAGAAGATATAAGAAGTAGGCTTGCAGAAGATATCGAAATGGCCTTTAAATATGCAGAAAAACTAGTTTTAATAGAAAATGCAACTAACAAAACAGAAACACTATATAGTGGAAACTATGCCTGTCCAGACTGTGGAATAAGTATAGGAGAACTAACACCAAGAATGTTCTCATTCAATAACCCATATGGTGCTTGCCCAAGTTGTAGTGGAATAGGCTTTTTAATGAAAATGGATGAAGATTTAATTATTCCAGATAAAAACAAAACACTATATGATGGAGTAAAAGCCTTTGGTTCAAGTACTATGAAAAAAGGCGATACTATGGCAAAAATGTATTTTGAAAGTATAGCTAAACACTATGGGGTAAAAATAAAAGATGTTCCAATAAAAAAACTACCACGTGACTTTATGGAAAAGATTCTTTATGGTACAGGAGATGAAGTAATAGACTTTGAATATACATCATTTGCAGGAACCAGAAAGTTTTCACAGCCTTTTGAAGGTGTTTTACCAACATTAGAAAGGCGTCATAGTGAAACAAAATCTCAAGGAATGAGAGATTTTTATGAAATGTATATGAGTGAAAGTGATTGCACAACTTGTAATGGTGCTAGACTAAGCAAAAACAGTTTATCAGTAAAAGTTGGAGATAAAAACATAAATGAATTAACAGATATGTCAATAGATAAAATTAAGAACTATTTAAATGCCCTAACTTTAAGTAAAAAAGATGCAATGATAGCTGACCAAATTTTAAAAGAGCTAAATAAAAGGCTTCAATTTTTAATGGATGTAGGGCTAGAATATTTAACACTTTCAAGAAATGCAGGAAGTCTATCAGGAGGAGAAGCACAACGTATTCGTTTAGCAACACAAATAGGCTCTGGTCTAACAGGTGTATTATATATATTAGATGAGCCAAGTATAGGGCTTCACCAAAGAGATAACGATAAATTAATAGCAACACTAAAAAAACTAAGAGACTTAGGAAATACAGTTTTAGTTGTAGAACATGATGAAGACACAATGTATGCCGCAGACCAAATTATAGATATTGGTCCAGGTGCAGGTATACACGGCGGAAAAGTAATGGCTCAGCGGAACTGCCGAAGAAATTAAAAAAGTAGAGGGCTCAATTACAGGAGATTATTTAAGCGGAAGAAAACAAATAAAAGTCCCTTCAAAAAGAAGAAAATCAAATGGCAAAGCTATAGAAGTAAAAGGTGCAATGCAAAACAACCTAAAAAATGTAAATGTAAAATTCCCATTAGGTCAATTTGTATGTGTTACAGGAGTTTCTGGCTCAGGAAAAAGTACATTAGTAAACGAAATACTATATAAAACCGTAGCAAGAGACTTAAACGGTTCAAATGAAAAACCAGGCAAATGCAAAGAAGTAAAAGGCTTAGAAAATATAGACAAAATAATAAACATAGACCAATCACCAATAGGAAGAACTCCACGTTCAAACCCAGCAACATACACAGGAGTATTCGACTTTATAAGAGACTTATTTGCAGGAACAAACGAAGCAAAAATGCGTGGATATGACAAAGGAAGATTCAGCTTTAACGTAGCAGGAGGAAGGTGTGAAGCCTGCAATGGAGATGGGATATTAAAAATAGAAATGCACTTCTTATCAGACGTATATGTACCATGTGAAGTATGCCATGGAAAAAGATATAATAAAGAAACCTTAGAAGTAAAATATAAAGGAAAAACAATATCAGATGTACTAGATATGACAGTAGAAGAAGCACTAGAATTCTTCAAAAACCTACCAAAAATAAAAAATAAAATACAAACACTATATGACGTAGGTTTAGGCTACATCAAACTTCGGACAACCTTCAACAACCCTATCTGGAGGAGAAGCCCAACGTGTAAAACTAGCCACAGAACTTTCAAAAAAAGCAACCGGAAAAACACTATACATCCTAGATGAACCAACAACAGGACTGCACATAGCCGATGTACACAAACTAGTAGACATCTTACAAAGACTAGTAGACACCGGAAACAGCATAATAGTAATAGAACACAACCTAGACCTAATAAAAACAGCTGACCACATAATAGACCTAGGCCCAGAAGGCGGAGACAAAGGAGGACAAATAATAGCAGTAGGCTCACCAGAGCAAATAGCAAGAAACGACCAAAGCTACACCGGAAAATTTTTGAAGAAATATCTAAACTAGCTAGGGGTAGCTTTGGGGACGGTTCGCAATCTGAAACAAGATAGAGAAGAACCTCAAGGCAAAAAAACAAAAATAATCTGGCTAGATTAGGAACTGTCCCCAATGCGAAAACAATGAGAACAACTTATAAGAGTAGATAAAGAAAAACTACCCTAAATAGAAAAAGCCAAAACACCAACTAACAAGCAAGCATACAAAAATAACATAATTGTAGCTACTGCAAAAAAAACAACATTATGTTGATTTTACTCAAGAAATATGTTAAAATCATATTAGAATATGTAAATCAATTTTATGAAAAAAGGAGGATATTTGTTATGAATAAATATTCAAACAAAAAAGCAAAACGGAACATAAAGGTTGTAGCAACTATAATACTAGTACTATTTGTACTAAACAGATTAGGAAATTTACTTCTTCTTAAAGCGATGTGTTCAGATGAGCCCATAGTAATTGCAATAATATGGAAGACAATAGTTGGCACAGTAACTGTAGGAACGGGAGTACTTGTTCTACTTATAGTTTGCTTTATATTTTACGAATTGTATGAACATATTGTAAAAAGAAAGAAATAAAAGAAAAAGGCATATAGCAAATAAGAAAGCTATATGTCTTTTTCTTTAACTTTAAAATTAAATTATCTACAATTATTATTATTGTTCTCATTATTGTTATTTCTGTTTTGATTATTTTGGTTATTTTTTTGGTTGTTATTATTTTTATTGTTTTTATTATTCTTTTCTGACATAAAAAATGCACCACCTTTCTATTACAATTATATTGTGACCCAAATTTAAAAAATCTATACATAAATATATTTTGTCGAAAATTACCACAAAAATATGTTTGACAAGTATATATTCATATGTTAAAATGCATAATATAAAATAAAGAAAGGATCCTAAAAAAATGATTACAAGTATGTATGATTTTAGAGATGAAAATGGTAACATTATGCCATATGAAGAATATGAAGAAAGAAAAATAATGGAAGCCGTTGAATTGGCTAAAAAAGTTGAAAGAGGAGAAATTAAAACAATACCAATTGAAGAGGCAATGAAAAGATTAGATGCAACTATGGCAAGAATTGAAGAAGAATATAAGAATAAAATTATAAGGGAAGAAGAATATGTTATTTAATTATAAAGTAGATATTATTTCTTCTTGCCTTGAAGATTTAGAGCAATATGTTGAAAATACTTCAAAATATTCAATTTCATTATCTCAAAAAATAAAAGATGAATTTTATTCTAAAATACCAAATTTACAAGAATATCCCCAAATGTATCCTGTTTTTAAAATTATTGACAACGTGAAAATTAGAAAAATCGTTATCCAAAAATATGTTATTTTATATACTTTAAATAATAAACAAATTACTATCTTAAATATATACCCACAAAAATCAAATTACATAAACTTAATCAAAATCTAAACTATCTATTTTACAAACACGAAAAATATGTTATAATGCCTATATAAATTAAAAAGCAAGAATAATATTTTCTAAGTGGCAAAGCCCCACATAAGAAAATCCAATTCTTCCATAACCATCTTATAAGAAAACTCAACGCTATCGCGGATGACTTTCCTAAGAATATAGAAAAGGAATGATAATATGGAAAATATAGTAATAGGAATAGAAGGTTTAGTAGGAAGTGGTAAAACTTCTATATGTAGGGAGTTACTTTCAAAAATTCCAAACA
Organism: uncultured Clostridiaceae bacterium; assembly: GCA_948444845.1. GTDB lineage: Bacteria > Bacillota > Clostridia > TANB77 > CAG-508 > UMGS1663. The sequence continues at coordinate 19,625 of CAOJVB010000002.1, forward strand.
GCGTTATTATGCATGGAGGAAACCTATATAGAGGAATAGTATATGCATTTATGAGCAAAAATAAAAATATTAAAGAATTAAAAAATGTAGATATTACAAAAGTAATGAAAGAGTTAGATGTAAAAATAGAACTTGAAAATAATGAAACTGTAATATATGTAGGAAATGAAAAAATAGACGAAGAAAAATTACAAAACAAGGAAACATCAATGGCAGTATCGGTTGCAAGTAATATAGCAAATAACGTAGAATTATTTATTTTTGCAAGAAACATCATAAATAATTTAAAAGAAAAATATAATGTAATAGTCTCAGGAAGGGCACTTATGGAAATATATCCTGATTTAGATTATCATTTTTTTATTACTGCTTCTTTAGAAGAAAGGGCAAAAAGAAAGTTAAATCAATATAATGGGGAAGTAAGTTTAGAAGAACTAAAAGAGCATATTGCTAAAAGAGATGAACTACAAGAAAAATCAGGATTTTATAAAATATACCCAAATACAATAACAGTTGATGTTACAGAATGTAAAACAGCATTAGAGTCAACTGATAAAGTATGTGAATGCATAAAAGAAACTGAAACGATATATTGTAATTAGAAAATGAATAAAACAATAGAAAAGATGTAGGGGCAGGCCTTGTGTCTGCCCATGTTAAAATAAAATTAAACAAATAATATATGAAATTTAGAGATTTCTTCGAAGAATGGGCAGACACAAGGCCTGCCCCTACAATATAAAATCATATATATATAAGGAGAAAACAAATGGAATTAAAAAATGAAAAATTAGAACAATTTAATAAATTTGCAAGTGGAAAGAAAATAGCTATTATTGGTTTAGGTGTAAGTAATTTACCACTTTTAGACTATTTTCATAATTTAGCTTGCAAAATTTCTGTTTTTGATAATAGAACAAAAGAAGAATTAGATAATGAAGTAGTAAAAAAAATAGATACATATGGAATAGAATATTTTGGTGGAGAAAATAACTTAGAGAATTTAATTGGCTTTGATATTATTTTCCGTTCACCAATAGTAATGCCATATAGAAAGGAAATAAAGGCTGAAGCTAAAAGAGGAGCATTAGTTACTTCTGAAATTGAAATGGTACTTAAATTAACTCCAAGTAAAGTAATTGGAATAACAGGAACAGAAGGAAAAACAACAACAACATCAATAATATATGAAATAATAAAAAAAGCAGGATACAAATGCTTCTTAGGTGGAAATATAGGAAAACCAATTTTTACTGAAGTAAAAAATATGAGACCAGAAGATATAATAGTTTTAGAAATGAGCAGTTTTCAACTAACAAATATGGCAGTTAGTCCTGAAATTAGTGTTGTAACAAATATATTTCCAGATCACTTAAATGTACATAGTTCTTATGAAGAATATAGAGAAGAAAAGAAAAATATATTTAAACATCAAACTGAAAAAGGAATAGTAGTATTAAACTATGACAATGAATACACTCGTGAATTTGCAAAAGAAGCAAATGGAAAAGTAATATTCTTTAGTAGTAAAGAAAAATTAGAAGATGGATTTATATATGATAATAATGATGGAATGATAAAATATTGTGAAGATGGAGTTAGAAGACACTTAATAGAAAAAGAAGATATAAAATTAAGAGGAATTCATAACTACGAAAATATTGCCACAGCACTTGCAGCAACAAGTTCGCTAGTAAACTTAGAAACAGCAGTGCAAGCAGTAAAAGAATTTAATGGAGTAGAACATAGGCTAGAATTTGTAAGAGAGAAAAATAGCGTAAAATGGTATAATGATTCGATAGGAACAAGCCCAGCAAGTACAATAGCAGGTTTAAATGCATTTGACGAAAATATCATATTACTAGCAGGCGGTTCAGATAAAGGTTTAGACTATAAAGAAGTAGGAGAAACCATAGCAAATAAAGTGCAAACCTTAATACTAACAGGTCCAACAGCAACAAAAATAGAAGAAGCAACAAGAAAAGCACAAAACGGAGAAAAAGTAGAAATATGTTATGTAGAAAATATGCGGAGAAGCCGTAAAACTAGCAAATAAAAGAGCAAAACCAGGAGATATAGTTCTACTATCGCCAGCAAGCGCAAGCTTCGATGCTTTCAAAAACTTTGCAGAAAGAGGAAATAAGTTTAAAGAATTTGTAAATCAATTATAGTATAAAAATAAAAAAGATGTAGGGGTAGCGGTGCCACTGTTAGTGCTCCAATGAAATTGCTTAAATAAAATATAAATTTAGGTAGTTTATTCGAAGAGCGAACAGCTACTAGCTGCCCCTACAGTGGAAAAATAGACATAATTTAAAAAGAAGGTATTATTAAATGAAAAAATATTTAGACTTTAAAAATAAAATAGAATATGAAAAATTAAAGGAAATAGGTGAAATAATCAGAGAAGGTGAAATAGTTATATTCCCGACAGAAACAGTGTATGCAATTGGAACTAATGGCTTAAATGAAGATGCTATAAAAAACTTATATAAAATAAAGCAAAGGTCATTTGATAAGCCAACAAGTTTACTAGTTTCAGACATGGATATGGTTGAAATATTAGCAAAAGATATAACAAATTTAGAATATAAATTAATGAAAAAATTTTTTCCAGGACCATTAACAATTATATTAAAAGGTAAAGATATAGTTCCAAATATTTTAACTGGGAATACTGACACAATTGGAATAAGAATGCCAGAAAATGAAATTGCAAGAAAACTTATAGAATATGCAAAAGTTCCAATAGCAGCTCCAAGCGCAAATATAGCAAATAAACCATCTGGAACAAATTTGAAAAACATATTAAATGATTTTGAAGAAACAGTAGATTACTACATAGATGGAGGAGAAAGTAAAATTGGATTAGGTTCTACAATAGTAAAAATTGAAAATGATGTTCCAATAATTTTAAGAGAGGGTAGTATAACAAAAGAACAAATATATAAATGTATAAGCACAAAGTAGAAAGCTATTGAATAAGATAATACATAAAGATAAAAGGAGGAAATCTATGTATTATCAAAACTATGAAGATTATATGAGAAGTGTTCTTGGATATCCAATAGAATCTACATATGATAATTACAGTATTCAAAATAGGGAATATAATGTAAATTATCAAAACAATAGTGAACTTGAAAGTATGTACCCTGAAATTTATAAAAAAATAAATCCAGTTGTATGTGAAGTATGTGAAAGAAATAAAACACCTATTACAAAAGAGATAATAGAAAATATGGTAGAAGAAGTATATCAGAGGATAGAAATAAATAATGAAATTTGGCTAAAAATAAATGTAGATGAAACCATTACACAAAAAGAGATACAAAATAGAACTACAAATGCAAAAACAAATACAGTCAGAAATGCACCAGAGGTAGAAGGTAAAAGACAAGTAAACCAAACTGAAAATAGACAAAGAAGACCAAATAACCCATTATTAAGAGATTTAATAAGGATATTAATACTAAATAGAATATTAGGAGGAGGTTTTCCAATTAGACCACCACGTCCAAGACCACCATTTCCAGGACCAGGAAGGCCGCCGTTTCCAGGAGGACCAGGAGGCATGCCACCACGCCCACAACCTAGAGACTATGAAGACTATTTTAAATTCTAAAATATAATAAATATAAAAAAGACAAAATTTAAAAATAAAAATTTTGTCTTTTTTATATTATGAGTAATAGAGTTGGACTTAAATTACATTAAAAAAGAAAAAATACCTAAGTAGAAGCTACTTAAGTATTTTACCAGATGCCCACCAGAAACGCTCCTCAAAAGGATGTTAAATAGGCAATCCTAGGGTTTATCCTTAAAAGGACTTATCCCCTTAATAGGGCAAGGAAGAATCGAACTTACCGTCTCTACACTTGTGGGTGTAGCGTGCTTCCAAATTACACCACTGCCCTAGAATAAACGTAAATTTACGTTATAACAGCCCAGACGGGATTTGAACCCGCAACCTGCTCGGGTGATAGCCGAGTGCTCTAAACCAATTAAGCTACTGAGCCTAAAAAATAAATGTGAAACAAATATATCATCTTTTTTTACATATGTCAACTGATTCTAAGAAAAAAGTTATAATTCACACTTAATATAAAAATGTGTACTGTAATGGTCGGCTCCCTAGGCGACTACTACACCATAAAAATATAGCTTATAGCTGTGAATTGTAACAAATTTGAGATTTTCTAATTGTTAACCTTGACAAACAAATATAATCGTCATATAATGTTAACCGAAGTTAACAAGAAAAACAAAAGGAGATAATATGGTATCAAAAGCATTAGAAGAATATTTGAAAACTATGTATATACTAAAAAAGCAAAATAATAATATACGTGTTACAGATATTGCCGAAAAAATGAATTGCACTAAAGCAAGTGTAAATAAAGCAATATACAATTTAAAAGATAATGGACTTCTTAATTACGAATCATATGGAACTATTGAATTAACTAAAGAAGGAGAAAATTTAGCCAAAAAGATATTAGAGGCATATGATATTGTTTATTTGTTTTTAAAAGATGTTCTTAATATAGATGAAGAAAAAGCTAAACAGGAAGCAGAAAATATAAAGTCAGCTATAACAGATGAAACAGTAAATAAACTTGCAAAATATGTCCATAAGGTTTTGGATTTAAGTAGTTTAGATTGTGATTATGATATTAATAAGGAAAAATGCAGATGTTGTGCTAGAAGAACAAATAAACAAATTAAGTAATTATAATATGTAGGGGTCGGCCCCATGGGCGACCTGCTCTTCGAAGAATATACCCTAAATATATTTATTTAAGCAATGGAGTTATAGAACGGGTCGCCGAAGGCTGCGACCCCTACAATTAGAGAATAATTTAATTTATAAACTATAATAAAATAAGAAAGGAAAACTATGGAAAATACATTGTTAGAAATAAAAGATTTATACGTAAATGCAGAGAATAAAGAAATTCTAAAAGGAATAAATTTAAAAATTAATAAAGGAGAAATTCATGTAATAATGGGGCCAAATGGCTCACGGTAAAAGTACAACAGCAAATGCAATACTAAATAACCCAGAATACACAAAAACAAATGGAACTATTAGTTTTGAAGGTGAAGATATAACAAACTCAAAAACAGACGAAATAGCAAGAAAGGGAATATTTATGTCATTTCAACTACCAGAAGAAATACCAGGAGTTTCAGTTACAAACTTCCTAAAATACGCTAAAAATAAAATAACAGGAAAACCAGTAAAAATATTCGAATTTAAAGACGAACTTGCAAAATATATGAGTGAACTAAATATGAATTCAAAAAACATGGAAAGAAGTCTAAACGTAGGATTCTCAGGCGGAGAAAAAAAGAAAAACGAAATACTTCAAATGCTAGTCCTAAACCCAAAACTAGCAATATTAGACGAAACAGACTCAGGTCTAGACGTAGATGCAATAAAAACAGTATCAAAAGGAATAGAAATGTTCAAAAACGAAAATAATGGAATACTAATAATCACTCACAACACAAAAATCCTACACAGCCTAAAAGTAGACTACGTACACATCCTAGTAAACGGAAAGATAGTAAAAACAGGAACCCAAGACCTAGCAAAACAAATAGAAGAAAATGGCTACAGCAACTACAAATAAAAAATAGGTAATCGCTAGCATTGGGCACTCGCTAGCATTGGGGACGGTCACTAGCATTGGGGACGTTTCCTAAATGGGTGCAATAAAACTAGATTGGGCAATCAAAAACAAGATAGAAAATAAAAAATAATAAAAAACAAAAATAATATAAACAAAACAACAAATGTACCCAATCGGAAAAACAGCGAAAAAAGTAACAAGGGTAGAGAAGAAAAAGAAGTAAAGAACTAAAAGCACCCTCTTGGGTAATCGAAGATGTCCCAAGAGGAAACGTCCCCAATGCGGAAACAAGATAGAAAATTAAAACAAGTACAAAACAAAAAAAATCGAAACAAACAAATGCCAGAAAAGAAATAACCCATTCAAAATGCAGATATAGTTTAATAGCTAAAAGATAAAATAAAAACTACTGCCTCTATTTCAGAGACAGTAGTGAGAGATTATTACTCTTTATCACTAAGAAATATTTCTTTAATAGTGTAAATTAAGAATGCAGTAGAAATAAAAATTGCACCTGCAATTATTGAAGCACCATTTGGAAAATAATCTGCTATACAGAGCATACCAATTCCACCTACAAAAAGTACAAAGAACAATACAGTAATAAAAGAACTCTTTTTCATAAAGCAAGCCCCTCTTTCAAAATAAAGTTATTAACTGTTACAATACCATTATACTAATAATTAACATAAAAGTCAAACTTAGAAAGGAAAAACAAAAAATGTCAAAAACAAACATAAACGAGATAAACCGAAACATCTACGACATAAAAAACAAAGACGAATATGAATTCAAAATAAAAAAAGGTCTAACCCCAGAAATAATAGAAGAAATATCAAAACAAAAAAACGACCCAGACTGGATGAAAGAATTTAGACTAAAAGCCCTAGAAGTCTACAACGAACTAGAACTTCCAACATGGGGACCAGACCTATCAGAACTTAATATGGATGAAATAGCAACCTATGTAAGACCCAAATCAAAACTAAACAATTCTTGGGAAGATGTACCAGAAGATATAAAAAATACATTTGACAAACTAGGCATTCCAGAAGCCGAAAAAACATCATTAGCAGGAGTAGGAGCACAATACGATTCAGAAGTAGTATACCACAGTATGAAAGAAGACCTAATAAAACAAGGAGTAATATACACAGACATGGAAACAGCAGTAAGGGAATATCCAGACTTAGTAAAGACTCACTTCATGAAATGTGTTCCAGTACACGACCACAAATTTGTAGCACTACATGGAGCAGTATGGTCAGGAGGTTCTTTTGTATATGTACCAAAAAACGTTAAAGTAGATATCCCACTTCAATCATACTTCAGACTAAACTCACCAGAATCAGGACAATTCGAACACACACTAATAATAGTAGAAGAAGGAGCAAGCCTTCACTTCATAGAAGGATGTAGTGCCCCAAAATATAACAAAGTAAACTTACACGCAGGATGCGTAGAGTTATACGTAAAAGACAACGCATATTTAAGATACTCAACAATAGAAAACTGGTCAAAAAACATGTTAAACCTAAACACAAAAAAAGCAATATGCGGAAAGAATGCACAAGTAGACTGGGTATCAGGTTCATTTGGTTCAAAAATATCAATGTTATATCCAATGAGCATACTAAATGGAGAAGGAGCAAAAACAGAATTCACAGGAATATCATTTGCAGGAACAGGTCAAAACCTAGACAATGGCTTTAAAGTAGTACACAACGCACCAAACACATCAAGTGTAGTAAACGCAAAATCAATATCAAAAAACGGAGGAAAATGTACTTACCGTTCACTAGTAAGAATAAACGAAAACGCCGAAGGCTCAAAATCATCAGTCTCATGTGAATCACTAATGCTAGACGACATATCAATATCAGACACAATACCAACCAGCGACATAAGAACAGACGACGTAGAATTCTCACACGAAGCAAAAATAGGAAAAATAAGCGACAAAACAATATTCTACCTAATGAGCAGAGGCCTATCAGAAGAAGACGCAAAAGCCATGATAGTAAGAGGCTTCGCCTACCCAATCTCCAAAGAACTCCCAGTAGAATACGCCGTAGAAATGAACAACCTAATAAACCTAGAACTAGAAGGCTCAATAGGCTAAAACTAAAATTAGGCAGTCACTAGCACTGGGTTAGTCGCTAGCATTGGGGCCTGTCCCTAAATGGATGCCAAAAAACAAGAAGGGGTAGCTTTGGGGACGGTTCGTAATCGGAAACAAGATAGAGAAGAACCTCAAGTAAAAAACAAAAATAATCTGGCTAGATTAGGAACTGTCCCCAATACGGAAACAAGATAGAAAACAAAAATAATCGAAACAAACAAATGATAGCAAAAAACAACCCAATCAAACTGCAGATATAATTATATCTACACTCTGAATTACTCTACATTAATTATATTGGTAGTTAAAATAATGCATAAAAAATAAGAAATGAATAAGAAAAACTGCTCATATTATATGAGCAGTAATAAGAGAGTTTTACAATACATTAACTGAAAACGATAAATAGAACATTAAGATTGCCACAGCTAATGCTAAAAGATTAGCATTAAATATAGCAAATAAAGAAAAATAAAGACCTGCTATAAAAAGAATAGCGAAAATTATTAAATTTATTATTTTCATTAAAAGTCCTCTCTTTTAAACATAAATCAATTAACTTGTTACAATACAATTATACTAAAATTAACATAAAAAGTCAAATTCAGAAAGGAAACAAAAAATGCCAAACCTAAAATTAAACGAAACCCCACTAAGAACCTCAAGAAACTACAACATAAACAATATAAAACTAGAAAATGTAAGTATTCCAGAACAAATAGGAAAGTTTAAAAATGTTTCTATAACAGGCACAAAATATACAAATAACATAACTACTGCAAATCTAACCTACGGCTTATCACAAGAATTAGAAACACAAGTAAAAGAAAAAACAAATCAAAAAATAAAAGTAGAATTAAAAGGTAGCGAAAATGTACAAATAGATTTTAAATTTGACAAACAAAACCTAAACTTAATAGACAATATAGAAATAATAGCCGAAGAAAACTCTAAAGAAGCCACAATTATAATAAAATACGAATCAGATGAGAACATAGAAAGTTACCACAATGGAATACTAAACGTAATTGCAAAAGCAAATTCTAAACTAAATATAATACTAGTCAACTTAATAAACACAAACTCAAACAACTTCATATCAATCCAAAATACACTAGAAGAAAATGCAAAGGTAGAATATTGGATAATAGACTTTGGAGGGAAAAATAGCATAACAAACTACTACTCAAACCTAATAGGAAACTCATCAAAAAACAATATAAATACAATCTACCTAGGAAAAGAAGAGCAACTATTTGACTTAAACTATATTGCACACTTAAGAGGAGAAAAAACAAATGTAAATATTGAGGTAGAAGGAGCCTTAACAGATAAAGCAAAAAAGAACTTCAAAGGAACAATAGACTTCAAAAAAGGAGCCAAAAAAGCAGTACGGAAATGAAACAGAAGCCTGCACACTACTATCAAACACAGCAAAATCAAAAGCCCTACCAATGTTACTATGCTCAGAAGAAGACGTAGAAGGAAACCACAGCACAAGTAGCCGGAAAAATAGATGGAAAACAACTATTCTACCTAATGAGTAGAGGCTTCACACAAAAAGAAGCAAACAAGCTAATAGTCCAAGCAAAATTTAACAAAATATTAGAAAATATAGAAGATGAAAGCATAAAAGAAGAAATATTACAAGAAATAGATAAAAGACTAGATTAATAATAAAAGGAGAAAAAATATGAAATTTTACATAGGATCAGGATTTAAAAATGTAGAGTTAGTAAACGAATTTTCAAAAAAATTACAAAATTATGGATGGGAACATACATACAATTGGGCTGAAAATCTAAAAGAAAATGAAACAATAGAAGATTTAATTGAGTATTCAAAACTTGAACAAAAAGGAATAGAAGAAGCAGATGCTGTAATAATAATATTACCAGCAGGACGCGGAACACACATAGAGCTAGGAATGGCAATAGCATTAAATAAAAAAATATATCTATATTCTAGCCAAAAAGAAGAATTTGATATAGAAAACACAGTAAATTTCTATCAGCTTCCAAATATCGACAGAATAATTGGAGATACAGACTATGCAATAAGAGAAATAACAAAATAAAATTTTGGAGGAACACATGAAACCATCAGAAATGAAACAAATAGTTAATATGCTATACGACGAATGGAATTTAGGTAAGGCAGAAGCCAAAGCAAAAGGAAAAATATGTGCGTGGATTTATCTATTTGAAGTACTTGAAGAAACAGAAAAAGTAATTATCGAAAAAGAAGATAATAAAGTAATAGGAATGTGTGGATACTCAAAATGGAATTCTAAAAATACTTAATAAGAAAGAAATTTTTTAGAGCACTGAAACTGTTATGTATTAATAGTCCACTAATAAAAGACAAAAACGCAATGATAAAATATCTTAAAGACTATGATTATACTCCAACTCAATTAGAAAATTACTTTGATGGAGAAATAAGTTTACTAATAATAGACAAGTCTTATAGAGGTAAAGGTATTGGCAAAAAGATGATTAATAAAATATTTGAATGTGCCAAAGAAGATAATATGAAAAATATTGAAATACTTACAGACGAAAGTTGCAATTTTAAATTTTACGAATACTGTGGTTGTAAGAAAGTATATGAAAAGATTATACCAAATAATGAACCAGATAAATGCGGAAATGTAAGTAATGAAATAGGCTATATTTATGAAAAGGTACTTAATTAAAAGGAAAGGGAATAAACATGAACATAGAAGAAATAAAAAAAGATTTTCCAATATTACAAAATAAAGAAATAACATACCTAGATAGTGGAGCAACAACACAAAAACCAATACAAGTAATAAAAGCAGTAGAAGAGTTCTACGAAAGATATAATGCAAACCCACATAGAGGAGCATATTCTTTAAGTATAGAAGCAACAGAAAATTATGAAAACACTAGAAGAAAAATCGCAAAATTCATAAATGCAAAACATCCAGAAGAAATAATATTTTCAAAAAATGCAACTGAAAGCTTAAATTTACTTGCCTATTCATATGGAATGGAAAACTTAAAAAAAGATGACGAAATAGTAATATCAATAATGGAACATCACTCTAACTTAGTACCATGGCAAAAAGTTTGTAAGGTTACAAATGCGAAATTAAACTATATGTACATAAACGATGAATTCGAAATTTCAGAAGAAGAAATAGAAAATAAAATTACAGACAAAACAAAAATAGTTAGCATTACACACGTTTCAAATGTTCTTGGGACAATAAATAACCTAGAGAAAATTATAAAATATGCCCATAAAAAAGGAGCAATAGTAATTGTAGACGCATCACAAAGTATTCCACATATGAAAATAGATGTAGAAAAATTAGACTGCGACTTCTTAATATTCTCAGGACACAAAATGCTAGCACCACTAGGAATAGGTGTACTATATGGAAAAAGAGAATTATTAAATAAAATGACACCTTTCCTAATGGGTGGAGATATGATAGAATATGTTCACGAACAAGAAACAACTTTCGCACCACTACCAAATAAATTTGAAGCAGGAACCCAAAACATAGAAGGAGTAATAGGCCTAGGAGCAGCAATAGACTATATAGAAAATATCGGATATGATAACATACAAAAAATAGAAGAAGAACTACTATCTTATGCAACACAAGAACTATCTAAACTAGACTATCTAGAAATATATAAAACGAAAAATAATAAAAATCATTCAGGAGTTATATCTTTTAATATAAAAGGAGTACACCCACACGATGTAGCTAGTATTTTAGATAACTTAGGAATATGCATCCGCTCAGGCAACCACTGTGCACAACCACTAATGAGGTTTTTAGGAATAGACTCAACATGTAGAGCAAGCTTTTATTTTTATAATACAAAGGAAGATGTAGATAAACTAATAGAAGGCTTAAACAAAGCTTATGAAATGTTTAAAAAATATATTAATTAAGAGAAAATAAAAAACAAAAAAATGTTTGCAACAATATTGACATTATATGGAAAACATAATATAATCCAAATGTGTTTTTTAAGTAGTTACCAAATTCTAGCATAAGTGCATAGATTAACAAGCTATGCAAGTGCTTGTTAATTTATGCATTTATGCTTTATTTAAGGCTTAAATGTAAATTACAAAAGAAGGAGGTAAAACACCAATGGAATTAATAGAAAAACTATTAATGAAGTTAGTGTCTTTTGGAGGAATTGGCTTTTTAATTTATATTTGTTCAAAAAATAAATACATATTAAAATACACTTCTGAAAAAAGAAAATTAGAGATTTATCCCGAAGAGGGCAAATCTCTAAAAACTAAAAACACATTGGAAAAGGAGTAATCCTTTTCCTTTTATATTATTATATTATCATAAACAAAATTAGTTGTCAAATAAATTAAAATAACAATGAAAAATTAATAAAAATAATAGGAGTTTTGAAATAATGGAAGATTTAACAGCTGTTTATAATGAACTGATAATGGAACACAGTATGAATTCATATAATAAGAGAAAATTAGAAAAAACAGATTATGAACAAATAGGTCATAATCCAAATTGTGGAGATGAAATTACACTAGAGCTAAAACTAAATGGCAATATAATAGAAGATATGGCATTTTCAGGCCACGGCTGTGCCATATCACAAGCATCAACTTCAATAATGATAGACACACTAAAAGGAAAAACACTAGAAGAAGCACAAGAAATAGTAAATACATTTATAGGAATGATAAAAAGAGAAATAACTAACGAAGAACCCCTAAAAAAACTAGAAGACGCAATAGCCTTTAAAAACGTAGCAAATATGCCCGCAAGAGTAAAATGTGCATTACTTGCATGGCATACGATTGAAGAAATAATAAATAAAAATTTGTAGCACTTGTTGTTACTATAAGAAGATTAGACAACGAAAAAAACACATCTCTGTCTGGTCAATAGAGATGTATTTAAAACTTTTTTAAATCACTTGAATGGCACGCCACACTTCTGTGGTCGTTCATCTTCTATAATTATTATACTTAATAAAATTAAAAAAGTCAACTGAAAAATTAAATAAAAAATATATAAAAATAGAGGAAAAAGAAAATGGAAAATAAAAAAGTACTATTAGGAATGAGTGGAGGAGTAGATAGTTCAGTAGCAGCCGTTTTACTACAAGATCAAGGATATGAAGTAATTGGAACAACATTAGAACTATTTGCAGGAAGTAGTTGTTGTAATATAAATACATATATAGATGCAAAAAATGTGTGTAACTCAATAGGAGTACCACATTTTACATATGACTATAAAGAAGAATTTAGAAAACATGTAATAGGAGATTTTATAAACTGCTACGCAAATTGCAAAACTCCAAACCCATGTATAGAATGTAATAAATATATGAAATTTGGAGCAATGTACGAAAAAGCCAAAGAATTAGGTTGCACATATATAGCAACAGGACATTATGCAAAAACAGAATATTCAGAAGAATATGGAAGATGGGTGCTAAAAAAATCAAAAGCAGGGAAAAAAGACCAAAGTTATGTTTTATGGAATATACCAAAAGACTTAATTGAGTATGTACTATTCCCACTATCAGAATTTGAAGAAAAAGAGCAAATAAGGCAAATAGCAAGAGATAGGAACTTAAAAGTAGCAAACAAACCAGATAGCGAAGACATCTGCTTTGTACCAGACGGAAACTACAAAAAGTTCTTAGAGAATAATTCAGAAATTAAACCAAAAGAAGGAAATATAGTAAATAAAAAAGGCGAAGTTCTAGGAAAACATACAGGATTATACAACTACACAATAGGTCAAAGAAAAGGCTTAGGAATTTCAAACCCAGTACCACTTTTTGTATTAGGCTTCAACAAAGAAAAAAATGAAGTAATAGTAGGAGAAGAAAGTGAGCTATACAAAAAAGAAATAATAGTTAAAGACATAAATCTATTATTAGTAGACGAAATAAAAGGCGAAATGGAAGTAGAAGTAAAAACAAGATATTCCGCAAAACAAGCAAAAGCAAAAATAACTCAAAATGAAGACAGTATAAAAGTAATATTCGATGAACCACAAAGAGCAATAACCCCAGGTCAATCAGCAGTATTTTATGTAGGAGACATAGTACTTGGTGGAGGGAAAATAAATTGAGATTAAAAAAACGTATTTTACTACAACAGATGGAGAATATCTAGAAGATTTGCTAAATGATTAAGAAATTTTATTTTTGTTATAGAACATTTTTATAAGAAAAATAAAATTTCTTTTAAGATTGACTGAAAAATAACATATTGGTAAAATATAATATAGTAATAATAAGTAAATATAAATTAAGATTTAATGTAACAGATACAAGAGAGGATGAAATAAAATGGAGAAAATAGAAAATTCCGAAATAGATATTGATAAAATTAAGTCTACTAATGCTATAACATTAATATCTCTTATAATAACAATAATTTTACTAATAATTTTAACAGGAATAGTAATAATATTAAGCTTAGGTGAGAACGGACTAATTAGTAAAGCTAAATATGCAAAAGAAAAGCAAAATCAAATAAATGCAAGAGAAAAATTAGAAATTACATTGCTAGAAGCAAACACAGAAAAAGAAGTTAATTCAGAATATAATAATAATAGCTTTTTAGATAATATACTAAAACAAAATGGTATATCAGTAAATGGTAATGTAGTAGGAGTAGATAACTATAAATTTATATTAGATAGAGACAAGTTGATTATATTAGATGTGATAGATAAAGATGTAAAAACCGATTATGAAATAAAATCAATAAATAAAAGTGATATAAGTGTATTAATAGTTATACAAAGCGAAGAAAACATAATAGAGCAAGTAGAATGTCCAAATGGCAACATTATATATTCAGACAATAAATGTAACGTTAATATTGAATACAATATAATACCAGACTGTGACTATGAATTTATTATTACAACTGTTACAGGAAAGAAACTAAAGAAAATTATTAGAAAAGATTATACAGATGGTTTATTGCAACAAATTGAAAGCCTAAATGATAAAGGTAAGTTGACACTAGAAGTGGGAGGAACAACTACAAATAATATTTATGAAACTGTTAAATATAGTATTAATGCAATTAATCACAATGGAGATATGGTACTAGATGGAACAAATACATTTGAAGGAGCAACATTAAAAAATGGTATTTATTCTTTTGGAGATGCAAGTGATGTAGGAAATTCAACAGTACTTTTAAAAGTAAATGGGAATTTAATAATTAATTCTAACATAACACTTACTTCAGTAAGTGGAAGCAATAATGGGCCTAAAGGGTTTATTGTATATTGCACAGGAACATTAACTAATAATGGTACTATTACTATGAACAATAATAGTGCTTATGTGACTGGTCAAAATATATATTTATATAAAAATACAAATAAAGAATATAATATGGTCAATGCATTAGGTGGAAATGCTGGAGCTAGAGCTGTTGGAAACACAAGTGGAACAAGGAATGGCGGAGAAGGTGGAACTGGCGCTTCATATAATTCTTCAGGAGGTGGTCGGAGGAGTTGCAAATTCCTATGATAGTGTAGGAGGATATGCAAAAGAGGGAACATCATTTGGCGGACGGATATGGAGGAGGAGACATATTCCCAAGTGGAAATAAAATTGGTGCTACTCAAGGCTTAGGAGGAGGTCTATTAATAATATATGCAGATACTATTCAAACAATGGGAAATATTAGTTCAAATGGAGGTTCTGGAACAGGTAATTATAATGACAAAGCTGGAGGACGGCGGAGGCGGTGGCTCTATAAGAATATTTATGAAAAACATGAGTGAAAATATAGACTGCTCAAAAATAACTGTAAATGGAGGCTCTGGAGCAAGTAAGTCTAAAGCAGTAGGAGGAAAAGGTGGAATAGGAACTGCAATAGTAAATGTTATAGAAAATGGAAATAGCATTCTATATTGGAAAAGATAAAATGGAATTGTAAAAAATAACATATTAGTAAAACATAAATGCAGTAGAAACTACCAAACATAATCATATGTAATAAATAGAGGGGACGATGGAATTATGAAAAATAACAAAAAATTTTATTTCAGCATTAATGGAAGAAGAAATAACAAAAATAAAAATTAATACACAAAAAGAATTATACAGAGAAAAGCCAACAGATAAATTAGGAATATTAGATTTAGAAGCAGAAATAAATAATAAGGAAAAAGTGGATATAGAAGTCAATTAATTGACAGAAAAAATTTAGTAGAAAGAATGTTATTCTATTTCTCTAAATTATATGCAAGTACAATCGATAAGGGAGAAGATTACATAGGTGCAAAAAAAGTAGTAATAATAGCAATAATAGATTATGACCTAGACTTAACAAAAGAAATAAAAGAAATGGAAACAGTATGGGACATAAGAGAAAGAAAAAATAAAGACTTAATGTTGACAGATAAGTTAGAATTACATATAATTGAGTTAAGGAAAGCAAGAGAAGAATACGAGAAAAATAAATCAAGTAAAAAAGCACAATGGATGATGTTCATAAATAATCCAAATGAAATGGAGGTGCAAGAAATAATGAAAGAGAACAAAGAAATAGAAGAAGCAGTAGTAGAAATAAGAGAAATGAGTGAAGATGAAAAATTGGAAAGAATTGCATTTTTAAGGCAAAAAGCTATAATGGATGAAAAAGCAATATATGCAGCAGGACTAGACAAGGGAGAAATGCGTGGCAAAGAAGCAGGAATAAAAGAAGGAGAAAAGAAAAAACAACTAGAAGTAGCTAAAAAAATGAAAACAAAAAATATGGATATAAATACAATAATAGAAATAACAGAATTAACAAAAGAAGAAATTGAAAAATTATAGGTTTCAGTTTATTAAAAATAAAAAAGTAGATTAGAAATTAATATTTTTAGCCTACTTTTTTATTGAATAGTAAAAATTGATTTGTAGGGGTATAGTTTGTGGGAATACTTTGTAGGAAACGACACCACTGTGCCTTTTTGTTCTTAATAAAAGTAAATAACTAACTTAAAAAGTAACGAGGAGCTTACAAATGTAAGCTCCTTAAACCATGCAGTCAATACCGATGGTTCGTCGCATGGCAATGCCACACGGTACCACATATCATAAAGATATGCTAAATACTCTCAATAGAGTATTTGAATAATATTATAATTCTTTTAAATTGTCAATAGTTTTTTGAAAATTGGAAGAATTATAATTTTATAGGATGTTATTTAAAGTGTATTGACTCAAAAATAATATATTGGTAAAATATAGATGTGTAAGCAATAATTAAACATAAAATTACATACGATAAATAGAAGGGAGGGTATATTTAAATGAACAATGAAGGAATATATATAATTAAGTCTAATAAAGCTATAACATTAATTTCTCTAATAATAACAATAATATTATTAATTATTCTAGCAACAGTAGTTATAAATATAACGTTAGGAAAAAATGGATTATTTAGTAAAGCAAAATATGCAAAAGAAGAAACTTTAAAGCAAACAGCAACTGAAAAATTAAATCTAAAAATAACAAATACACAAATAAATATCTTTTCAAGAGAACAAAGAATGCCAACTTTACAAGAATTAGCAAATGATTTTTGTGAAGATGATGAAATAGAATATGTAGAGCTAGAAAGTAAGAGAGTAGGAAGCTTGGAAAAAATAGAATTAGGAGAAAAAAATTCATTTTTTACAAAATTAAAAGAATATCCTTATGAATTTGAAATTAATTCTTCTTTTGAATTAGCGTCAATAGATGGGTTAAAAACTGAAAATAATAGTACAAATACTAATTTAAATATAGATGATTTTAAAAATTTTAATGAAATTTTTAAAGCGGATAATTCGGGTGCTACTATAAGTGAATATAATTACACACTAGAAAAAGACTATAAATTTATAATAATTATTGCATCTGCAATTGGAACAAATAGTGATTCTTATAATGCTTATACAGCAATTAATGTTAATAATACTCAAAATGATATAATAAAATTAATTAATAATGAGCGTCATGCTTATGAAAATAGTAAATATTTTTCAAGTGTAACAATGGCATATATGATAAAACCAAATAAAGGAACAACAATAACTGGTTCAATTGGATTTAGAGGAAGGATACATATATATGCTTTGGGAAATTAATATTATATATTGTTATAAGTATATTTAATTATAATAGAAACTTTTTAAATAGTTAATTTATCTCAATTGGATTATTTTTCCTTTTGAGAATTTTTTTCTTAAGAATTCCTAAACATTATTAATAAATTCTTAAACCTCTTAAAAAACAAATAAAGTGCTATATAATAAAAACAGAAAATTAAAGGAAAGAGGTAAAACAAATGGAAATAGTAAGAGTAGAAAACTTAAAAAAATATTATGGAAAAGGAGATACTTGTGTAAAAGCTTTAGATGATGTTTCCTTCTCAATAGAAAAAGGTGAATTTGTTGCAATAGTAGGACCATCAGGCTCACGGAAAATCAACAATGCTACATATGCTAGGAGGTGTAGATAGACCAACTTCAGGAAAAGTATATATAAATGGAACAGATATAAATTCTTTAAAACAAGATGAATTAGCAATATTTAGAAGAAGAGAAATAGGCCTAATATACCAATTCTATAATCTAATACCAGTGCTAAATGTAGAAGAAAATATAACACTTCCAGTTTTATTAGATAAAAAACAAGTAAGTAAAAAAGACTTAGAAGAAATTTTAGAAATTCTAGGATTAAATGGAAGAAGAAAACACTTACCAAACCAATTATCAGGAGGTCAACAACAACGTGTATCAATAGGAAGAAGTCTAATAACACACCCTTCAATAATATTAGCTGATGAGCCAACAGGAAACTTAGACAGTAAAAATTCAAGAGAAATACTAGACCTATTAAAAGAATCAAACAAACAATATAATCAAACCCTAATAATGATTACACACGATATGAATATTGCCAAAGAAGCAGATAGAATAATATGGGTAGAAGACGGGAAAGTACAAGAGAATAGGGGGTAAGAATTTTGAAAATATTAAATGAAATAACAAAAAAATATTTAAAACTAAATAGAAAAAGAAGCCTAGTAACTCTAATAGGAATAATATTATCTGGAGCAATGATAAGTGCAGTAACAACACTTGCAGTAACCTTTCAAAGGTTTATGTTAGATGTAGAAATATCACAAGATGGAGAATGGGAAGCTATAATAGAAAATGTAAATTTAGAAGAATTACAAGAAATAAAGCAAAACAAAAAAATAAAAGAAATATTAGTAATGGAGCCATTATCAATAGCAAAAAACGAGTATTCAGAAGATGAATTTATAATGATATACAAATATAGCAAAGATGCCTTAACAAAAATGAATGGTGAAGTAATAGAAGGAAGAATGCCAGAAAATGAAAATGAAATAGTTTTAAGCACTACATTTTTTGATAGAAAAGAAAATGAACCGAAAATAGGAGAAAAAGTGAGCTTCACCTTAGGAAAAAGGATGGACGAAGGATATGAATTAATATCACAAGCAAAAAGTGAAACAGAAGAATTTATAGAAAGCGAAAAACGAACATTTACAGTATGTGGAAAAATATATAGACCAGTATTTGAAAGCTCTACAGACCATTACACATCAGGAATAACTCTTCTAGAAAATGAAGAAAAAATAACATCAGAAGTAGTAGATATAGGTATAATAAATAAAAAAGCAAAAGACGTATATAAAAACACAGAAGAAATATGCCAAAATTTAAGTACTGAGAACACTCACAAAACTGACTATAACAGATATGTACTAGCATATAAAGGAGTAAGCCATACAGCAGGATTTAATACAGCATTATACAGCATTTGTGCAATATTAATAATAGTTATAATAGTAGGCTCAGTATTAGTTATTTATAACAGTTTTGCAATATCAGTATCAGAAAGAAAAAAGCAATTTGGAATGTTATCCTCAATAGGAGCAACCAAAAAGCAAATAAAAAGAAGTGTTATATACGAAGCAGCAGTTTTAGGAAGTATAGGAATACCAGTAGGAATATTATCAGGAATAGCAGGAATAGGAATTACTTTAAAATTTGTAGATAATTTACTAAAGCCAATGTTAACAGATACAAACTGGGGATTCAAACTTACAATATCTTGGCCATCAATATTAGTTGCTACAATATTAATAGGATTTACAATATATTTATCTGTAATAATACCAGCAAAAAGAGCAAGTAAAATAAGCCCTATAGAAGCAATAAGGCAAACTACAGATATAAAAGTAAAACCAAAAAAACTAAGAACACCAAAAGTAATAAGAAAGATATTTGGAATTCAAGGAGAACTTGCACTTAAAAATCTAAAAAGGAGTAAAAAAAGATATAGAACAACAGTAATATCACTAGTAATAAGTATAGTATTATTTATGGCAACAACAGGCTTTGTAGGCTATATGTTTGAAGGTTTTGACACAATATATAAAACAGTAGACTTTGACTATGAAATACAACTAAACAAAACCGAAAAAACAGAAGAGCTATATGAAAAAATAAGTAATATAGAAAAAATAGAAGACATAATCAAATATAAATATATAGGAAAAACAATAGAAGTGCCAGTAAATAAGCTAAATGAGAAATTAAAAAAAGCAATTAACGAAGAAAGAAAAAAATGCGACAAAAAACTATTAGAGGAAAATGGTACTTATAATTTATCAGGGTATATATATTGTTTAGATGAAAAAACATATAAAGACTATTTAAAAGAGATAGGAATAAATAAGTTAAATCAAGATGAATTTATACTAGTAAATTATGCTAATTTATTACAAGAATACAAAATAGAAACACAAATATTAAATTATAAAAATGGTGACGAAATACAAGTAACAAGATATAAATACGAATATGATGAATATGGAGATGAAATAGAGAAAACAGAATATGGCAGTTTCAAAATGAAATTTGCAAAAATAACAGAAAAACTACCATTTGGAATAGAAGGTTCAAGTTTTATGGGAAATACAATTTTCATAACCTCAAAAGAGAACTTTGAAAAAATAAATAAAGATGATATAGAAATGGACGAAACAGTAAGAATAAAAACAAAAGATGTAGCTGTGTTAGAAGAACAAATAGAAATGTTAAAAGAAAAATACCCAAATGAAGGCTTAGAAAATACCGTTAACGTAAAAGAACAAATAGAGCAAATGAAAAACTTAAAAACAATAATACAAATATTCTTATATGGTTTCATATTCCTAATATCAGCAATAGGTGTATCAAACGTATTTAACACAATATCAACAAATATAACACTAAGAAGAAGAGAATTCGCCAACCTAAAATCAATAGGAATGACCAACAAACAATTCAAACAAATGCTAGACCTAGAATGCATATTCTACGGAAGCAAAGCACTACTATATGGACTGCCACTAGGAATACTAGTATGCTATCTACTAAACAATGCTTTTAGTGATATGATAGAGTTTATGTTTAGAATACCATGGAAGAGTATAATAATATGCATAATAGCAATATATGCAGTAGTATATGTGACAATGGTGTATGCAAGTAGGAAGGTGAAAAAGGAGAATATTATAGATGTAATAAGGGATGACAATATTTAACTTCGGGTGTCCAGTAGGAATATCCATTAGGGACGGGTACAAATGGGTAATCTGTCCCTTTGGGACAAATGATTAATTTTAGTAAGGGCGATTATCAGTCGCCAGTGCTTCGAAGGAATTAACCTAAAATATTAAGTAATAAGCAATATAGAAGAAATTCTATTAAATTTCTTGAAATATTATGTAATTTGTGATAAAATATAGTTATACTATGGCAATAGCCAAAAAATAAGGAGGAACAATTATGTTATCAATACCAACAGCAGAAGAAGCACGGAAACAGGTAAATGAAATGAAGTCCGAACTGGGAAAGAGAAAGCAGGAAGAAGTTGCAGAAGCTATCAATAAAGCAATTGATAACCTCGAAACACAATGTACCATTGACGGAGAACTTCCTAAAGCCTTGATAAGATTCTTAGAAGAAAATAAAGGTTATAAAGTAACGCCAGGTGGACGATACAACGAGAGTGGTTACTTCATTTCTTGGTAACATCGCCTCAAGACTATCATAGTCTTAGCAATAGCGACTAATTCTTAATAGAGTTGGTCGTTATTGTATTTTATAAATTTTCTTCATTGACAATAAGTTCCCATTGGGGACGTTTCCTAATGGGGTATCTGTCACTTTTGGGAATATATAGTATTTCAAGTATATATTTAACAATAAAATTGTATTGTAGGGGTCGCACTTAGAGTGACCCTGTCTTAGAAGAAATTACCTTAGAATATATAAGAATATACATAAAATCAAGAATAACTATTGGAAAATTATGTAAAATATATTATAATAAGTACATAGTTCAATATTTGTAACACGTAACAAACAATTCAACGCTAATTAGCGAGGAGGAAAACAAGATGAAAATTGAATATGTATGTTCTATTTGTGGAAAGAAAAATGTAAAGCTTTGGCGGCCATATGGTGACTCAGCTCCATTAATCTGTGCAGAATGTGCAGAAGAACGGCAGACTCCAATGGAGTATACTGAAGTAATTTGGAAAAAAGATGAGGGCTATGATGACAGGTGGACAGGTACTCCAACTAAAAATAAAAAGAAACTGCCATTACCAAAATGGAAAGTTGACGAAATGGGGAGGGTTCCTACGTATGATGGTCCGGGTCCTGAAGGACTGCCACCTACTATGACAGACCAGCTCATTGTTGATTTGTCCAATGTTTCAAAAGCATACTCGTCAGGAAGTACCACAATGATACCAGCTTGCCCTGATGGAGATGGCAATTTTTGGTGTTATACAGTAGTGCCAGAAGACGTGTGCAAATGGTGGGACGAGTTACCTACCAGATAAAGCAACAGAACAAAATGCAAACGTTGAGTCAAAAAAGATTCAACGTTTGTTTTTTATACTCAAAGCTAAAATAATTATCACAAATTATGTTTACAAAAACCTGAAAATATGATATAAAAATAATATTCTATTTAGCACATTAGTGCTTTAAAAATTTAAAATCAATAAATAAAATCAACAAGAGCTACATTGTTAATTCTGCTCATAATTATTCAAAAGAATTTTAATTCTAAATTAAAATCCAAAAATCAAAAAAATCTAAAAGCAAAGGAGGTTGTAGTACCAATATTATATAATAAAGCAACTAATTAACCAAATAGGAAATATTTAAATGAAAGGTATATTAAACTACTTGAAAACAATAAGAGTAATTGATATAATAAAGGTGTTATATGAACAGACAAACAAATAAAAAGCTAAACTTAAAAAATGATATAATATTCAAAACATTTTTTAGTAGAAAAGGTAATGAAAAATTTTTAATAGACTTCTTAAATGCACTATTAAAAATTGAAATAAAAAACATAAAAGTATTAGGAGAAGTAAGTTTAGAACAATTAACACAAGATGAAAAAGGCGGGAGAATAGATATTCAAGCAGAACTAGATAGTGGACTAGTAATAGATATAGAAATGCAAATGCAAGACGAAAAAAATATAGAAGAAAGAACAACATATTATGCAGCAAAAATACTATCCAAAGAAACAAAAAGAGGAACAGAATATAACCAAATAAAACAAGTGATAATGATAAATATATTAAACTATAATCTATTAGGATTTGATGAATACATATCAGAAACTGTAACAGTACTAGATAAGCACAGAGATTTTGAACTAATAAAAGGAGTAAAATGGTACTTTATAGAACTGCCAAAGTTCAGAAAATCAAATCCAGATATGAATGACAAAATAAACCAATGGTTAGCATTCATAGATGATTATGATAAGGAGTTGGTACAAATGGCAGAGAAAAAGAACAAAACACTAAAAGAAGCAGGAATAGAAATATATACACTAACAGGTGATGAAGAAGTACAAAGATTAGCAGAGTTAAGGGAAAAGTGGGAGATGGATAGGATAAGTGGAATTAACTATGCTAAGAGAGTTGGAAATGAAGAAGGAAAAAAAGAAGCGAAGCAAGAAATATTAAAACAACTTATAAAGCTTGGAAAAGGTCATAAAGAAATACTAGAAATATTACAAATGTCAAAGGAAGAAGAACACATAATAAAAGAAATGGAAGAAAAACTAAAAAATAATATAGAAAATCAAAATGAAATAGAACAATAAACCAAAACATAAGAAAGGACAAGAAGTAAAGTGTCAGAACAATTTTCAAGAACAGAACTATTAATAGGAAAAGAAGGTTTAGAAAAACTTTCAAATGCAAAAGTTGCCATATTTGGAATAGGCGGAGTAGGCTCTTTTGTAGTAGAAGCCTTAGCAAGAGCAGGCGTAGGAAACTTCCTATTAATAGATAATGATGTAATAAGTACAAGCAACTTAAATAGACAAATTCACTCATTAATAAATAACATTGGAAAATATAAAGTAGAAGTTATGAAAGAAAGAATTTTGCAAATAAATGAAAGTGCAAAAGTAGAAATATCAAAAGAATTCTTTATGCCAAATTCTGATAGTAACTTAATAGATAACAGTATAAATTATATAGTAGATGCAATAGACACAGTAACAGCTAAAATAGAATTAGTAATTAGAGCAGAAAAACTACAAATTCCAATTATATCTTCAATGGGAACAGGAAACAAACTAGACCCAACCAAATTTGAAATAACAGACATAAACAAGACAGTAGTATGTCCTTTAGCAAAAGTTATGAGAAAAGAATTACGAGCAAGAGGTATAAAAAAGCTAAAAGTTGTATATTCAAAAGAAGAACCAATAAAAGTTTCACAAAATGAAGAACAAAATGAAAAAAAACGTATACCAGGAAGCATATCATTTGTACCATCAGTAGCAGGTTTAATTATAGCATCAGAAGTTGTAAAAGATTTAATAAAATAGAAAGCAAGAATAAAATTTTCTAAGCTCATTACACAGCATATCATATCTGTAATTCCCTTCGGTCAAACAGCTATGAAATCTTCGCTAAGAAAATCTAATTCTTCCATAACTATATTCTTAGGAAACTCACCTTCTTCGTTTTACTACGCATAAGTTAGCTGTAACTCACTAACGTTCGAACAGCTAACTTAACTATCGTGGATGATTTTCCTAAGAATATAGAAAACACTATAAATAAATAGTGTTTGAGAAATATACCCCCTTATTTACAAAATACCTAAGGGGGTATATAATGTATAAGGTGATAAAAAATGGAAAATGAAAAATGTTGTAACAAAAAAACACAAAGAAGTAATGAAGAAAAAAAGCTTATTACAAATCGTCTAAATAGAATTGAGGGGCAAATAAAAGGAATAAAGAAAATGGTACAAGAAGATAAATACTGTAATGATATATTAATTCAACTATCTGCAATAGAAAATTCTATAAAAAGTTTATCAAACCATATACTAGAAAACCATTTATATAGTTGTGTTACAAACGATTTAGAAAAAGGGAACTTAGAAATTATAGATGAATTAATTAGCTTGTTTAAAAAATTTAACAAATAATAAGAAAAGAGGAATAAAATGGATAAAGCATTTCAAAGGAAAATTAATTATTATGAAACAGACAGAATGGGAGTAGTACATCATTCGAATTATATAAGGTATTTAGAAGAAGCTAGATGCTATTTTTTAGAAAACATAGGAATACCATTTGAAGTTTTAGAAGAGAATGGTATAACAATTCCAGTATTAGGGGTAAACTGTACATATAAACATCATGTTACTTTTGGAGACACTTTGCAAATTCGTGTATTTATAAAAGAATATACAGGAGTCAGAATGACAGTAGGTTATGATGTTACAGAAAAAGAAACTGGAAAAGTAGTAATCATAGCTGAAACTAAGCACTGCTTTACAGACAGAAATTTAAAACCAATAAACTTAAAAAAATATGCTCCAAGTTTTAGTGATAGATTTATAAGTTTAATGGAGAAATAAAGAATAGAGAGAAAGAAGGTAAAAGATAATGAAAGAAACTATAATAAAAGTACAAGGGATGGCATGTGGAGGATGTGAAAACAGAATTCAAAATGCTTTAAAGAATATGGAAGGGATAGAAAATGTAGTTGCAAACCATAAAGAAGGAACAGTTACAATAACAGCAAATGAAATTAATATAGATAAAATAAAAGAGAGAATGCAAGATTTAGGTTTTACAGTTTTATAAAATTAAAAAATAATAAAATAAAGGTGCTTATAGAATTTATTAGGTAGAAACTCTTGAATAATAAAATACTTTATGTTATTATTGTTATCAGAAACTTATTTAAAATCTTTATTACAAATGTAAAGGAGGTTTATTATGGTAGCAACAATAAGAAAGAGGGTATTATATCCAGAAAAAGATGTATATGGTGAAGGCGAGATTGTAGCAATGGGATATATACATGAAAAGAGTCAATATCCCATTTACACAGTACGGTCTTATTCTCAGTACTATTACGTTAATGTAGCTTTTCGAAAAACAATAATTATTCGATATGATGATAAATTAAGAAGATTACAGCGAAAGATTAATAAAAAAGAAAAACAGGGATATTTAACTTACGAACAAGGAGTTAAGATTATTCTAACAACTGTATGCAATATGATTGAAGAACAGTTAAAAGGAACATTCTTATAAACAAAAAGCACCTAAAATAAGGTGCTTTTTACATTGAAATAATAATAAAAGGAGGTCAAAGGAGTGTCCCCACCGTTCCGAAATCGGAACGCTAGTGAATTTAAGAATTGCTAAATAGTGAAAACTACAAAGCAATTCTATAAATTCGCATACTTATATTCTAAGAGCTTTTCGTCTACCAGACGAAAATTCTAAGAATATAAGCAAGGACCGTCCCTAGCGTGCGGAAAAGATGAAAAAGATAATTTTAGAGATTGATGGAATGACGTGTAGTGCGTGTTCTAATGGATTAGAGAGATATTTAAATAAACAAAATGGTATTAAAAGTGCTAGTGTTAATTTAGTTATGGCAAATGCTAGTGTTGAGTATGATGAAAAAATGTTAGACCAAAATAAAATTGAACAGTTTGTTAAAGAAGCGGGTTTTAAAAGTTTAGGAGTATTTAAAGAAATAAAGGTGGAAAAAAAGAACAAAACGGAAAAAATTAAATTCTTTATTTTCTTAGCATTAGCAATTATTCTAATGTATGTTTCAATGGGACATATGATAGGTTTGCCAATAATAGATGCACTGAATATGCATACACAGCCAATTAATTATACAGTGGTGTTATTTTTACTAACTATTTGTTTTATAGTATATGGTTTTGACATTTTAAAAAATGGTTATAAAAATTTGATACACAAAACTCCAAATATGGATACACTAGTTAGCATAGGTGTACTTAGTAGTTTAGCATATAGCTTATATAGTATGTTTATGGTAATAAAAGGAGAGCATTCTTATGTAGAAAACCTATATTTTGAATCAGCAGCAATTATTATATTTTTCATAAAATTAGGTAGATACATTGATGGAATGAGTAAAGATAAAACAAAAGAGGCTATTCAAAAACTAGTAAAAATAACACCAAATGAAGCGACATTAAAAATTGATGGTAAAGAAAGAAAAGTAACAATAGATGAAGTAAAAAAAGGTGATATTGTAATTTGCAAGCCAGGAGAAAAAATAGCAGTAGATGGAATAATAACATTTCGGAAAAGCACATTTTGATGAAGCATTTATTACAGGCGAAAGTATGCCAGCAAATAAAACAGTAGGAGAAAAAGTAATTGCAGGAGCTATTAATTATGATGGATATATAGAATATGAAGCGGAAAGGATAGGAAAGGAATCTACAATATCTGAAATTGTAAGGCTAGTGGTAGAAGCTACAAACACAAAAGCACCAATTGCAAAATTAGCAGATAAAGTAAGTGGATATTTTGTACCAGCAGTTATGCTATTAGCAGTAATTTCATTTATAATATACATTTTAACAGGTTCTTCATTTGCAGTAGCACTAAACGTATTTATAACTGTTTTAGTAGTAGCATGCCCATGTAGTTTGGGCTTAGCAACTCCACTTGCTATTGTAGTAAGTGAAGGGTTATGCGCAGAAAATGGAATATTAATAAAGAAAAGCGAAATACTAGAAAATGCTCAAAAAACAAATACAATAGTATTTGACAAAACTGGAACATTAACATATGGAACTTTAAAAATAGCAAATGTAATTAATTATACTAATATGGAAGAAAAAGAAATATTAGCTTTAGCAGGAAGTATAGAAAAGAAAGGCACACACCCTATATCAAAAGCATTTGTAGACTATTTAGAGCAAAATAAAATAGAAACATTAGAAGTAGAAAATTATGAAGAAATAAGTGGCTATGGAGTATGTGGCATAGTTAATAATGAACAAATAATATTAGGAAATAGTAAAATACTTTCAAAATATAATATAGAAAATACACATAAGCAAGACGAAGAAAAACTTGCTAAAGCAGGAAACAGCATAATATATGTTGTAAAAAACAAAGAAATAATTTCAATAATAGGTGTAAGTGACATTATAAGAAAAAATGCAAAAGAAGTTATAAATACTTTAAATAAAAACAAAATAGAAGTAATAATGCTAACAGGAGACAATAAAGAATCAGCAGAAAAAATTGCAAACGAGATAGGAATAGAAAGAGTAATAGCAAATGTATTGCCAACACAAAAATTAGAAGTAATTAAAAAGTTAAAACAAGAAAAAAGATTTGTACTAATGTGTGGAGATGGAATAAACGATAGCCCAGCACTAGCTACAGCTGATATAGGAGTAAGTGTAAATAGTGGAACAGATATAGCAATGGACTCATCAGATGTAATACTAACAAGAAACGACCTAAACTCAATTATGAACCTAATATACATCAGCAAAAAAACAATAAGAAATATAAAACAAAATCTATTCTGGGCATTTTTCTATAATATACTAATGATACCAGTTGCAATAGGAATTCTTACACCAATAGAAATAACCATAAACCCAATGATAGCAAGTGTTGCAATGGTAATAAGTAGTTTTACAGTTATATTGAATGCTTTGAGGCTAAGGAATATAAAATTAAATTAATAAACAAGAAATAAGGAGAGCATAGAATAAAATGCTCTCCTTATTTCTTACTACTGTAAGTCCAAAGAAAATGATTGAACCACAGTTCCTTTAGGAACATAAAATTCATAACTTATTTCTGTTTCTCTAAACTTACAAAATGAAAGAATACCTTCCAGTACACCATTCATATTAATTTTGGTATATGTTGTATATTCTACAATTGTAGGCGTGCAATTTTCCTGTTCATAAATAATTACATTTTCAGAAGTAATTTTGCCTTTCCTGTATCCATCACCAGACTTGTAATAATACAGATAAACTTCATCAGTATCCATAGAAGCATATACATAAAATAACCCACCACGGGCAGAACCAGATATTTGGCTATTATCCTGTAATGATACAAGTTCATATTCAGCAGTTTTTTCAGTTTCCTGATATGACTGGGCTAATATTGCAGCAAGACAAAATGTACTTACAAAAAATATTACTACACAAATAATTAAACATATTCCACTGTGTAGAGCGGATTTCCAGTCACAATCAAAGAGGTCAAAAATTAAACCAACCAATGTAATGAATCCAATAATAAGGCTACCAATAACAGCAATCCACAACATAATAATTCCTCCTTAAATTTCTTTTATAGTTGTCAACGAGTTATTATATAAAAACCAAAAAGCTAGAGGAAAATCCTCTCACTAATTAGTGAAAATAGGGAAATAGTATATATAAATCATAAACATATTATACAACAGTTTGACATAACTTTCAAGCTCTATAGCATATTTTCTGTTAATTTGTTTACATATATGAGTGTTTTATATGGAGGACTATATATGGAATTTGAAAAATCAACACTAATAGAGTTAAAGAAAAAGTTTGATTCTATTACTAACTTTGAACAAACTTATTTTGCAGTTCAAACAAGAAAATAAGAAATAATGGCAGATAGTAACAGATTACCAAAAGAACAAAATCTATAGCAAAATTAATAAAATTTATTGAAATTAAAATGAAGTAATGCTAATATAAGATACGTAAATAAAATATAAGAACAATAATTTAGGAGTAAAAAATGGAGCAAGAAACAAAGAAAATAAATAGAAGTATAAAAATATATCCCATATTTGCATCTTTTACAGGAGATATGATATTTTTTGTGCCAATAGATACGCTATTTTTAACCTTAGTAAAAGGATTAAATGCAAGTCAAATAACTGCAATGACAATGGTTGCATTATTAGTATGTATAATTTTTCAAAAAGTAATATTAGCAATAATAAAGAAAGTTGGAAATGTAAATTCATTAAGAATAGGTGCTAGTTTATTATTAATTACATCTTTTATATTAACTTTTGGAAAATCATTTCCTTTAATGCTACTATATAAAAGTATAAATGAAATAGCAGTTATGTTTTTAAACATGGATGAAATTATTTTAAAGAATAATTTAAAAGCAGTAGGAAGAAATGAAGATTATTATAAAATAAGAAATAAATCTAAAATAATGTATTCAATTATAACTTTATTTACAGCATTAGTAGCTGGACAACTATTTAATACAAATAATTATTTACCAATGTATATGTCAATAATAATATATATATTATTATTAGGAGTTGCATTTTTATACTATGAGGCAAAAACACAGGAATCAAAAACAAAAGAAGCAAAAAGCAATAGAAATATAAAAGTAACATCAGTTATGTTTTTAGTGATATTGTCTAATGCAGTATTTTACTCAATTGTAAAAATGGGGCAAAATAATAGTAAATTATTTATGCAATATGATTTTCAAAATTTCTTATCAATAGAAATGGTAACATACTATATAACAACAATAGTATTTATATCAAGAATTGCTAGATTAGTAGGTAATATGATATTTGGAAAGATATATTCAAAAATAAAAGATAAAATGAGTATTGTATTAACTATATGTTTAAGTATGGCATTTTTGCTATTAATTATAGGGCATTTTATAAATACAATATTTATATATAAAGTAATAATAATGTCATTAGGATTTTTCTTAATATTAGCAACAAGAGATTCTTTTCAAATATACATAGAAGATGTTGCTTTAGATATTTCTAATAAAGACGAACAACAAAAAACAATAATAAATATAGAGGTATATAGAAGAATAGGAACACTAATTTTAAGTGCAATATTCACATTACTATTAATGAAATATGAAATGATAGTAATAGAAGTATTACTATTTGCACTAGCGGTTATTGAAATATTTGTAAATAAAAAATTATGTAATAAGCTACAAAAATTAGAATGTAACTAAATCAAGTAACGAAAAATAGATAAGGAGAGAAAGTAAAAACGAAAGTAGAATTAGTAGGAACAGGAGCAATATATACAAAATATAATAGTGCATGCACATTAATAAATGAAGAATTAATAGTAGATATGCCAAATGGAACATTAAAACAATTATTAAAGAATAATCATAAGCCAGAAAAAATAAAAATAATTTTAATCACACATATGCATGGTGACCATATATCAGATATACCATTTTTCTTAAAACATGTATATAATTATGTCAAAATAGATAATGAAATTACAATAATAGGTCCAAAAGGAATAGAAGATAAAGTAGTAGAATTGTTTGCTACATATAGGTTTGAAGATAGAGAAGAAATACGAGAATTTATGAATATAGAGTTTATAGAATTAAATGAAGAAGAAAAACAAATAGAAGTAGAAAACTATAAAGTAAACGCTATACAAGTATCACATGGAGCAGAAAAGCCTGCATATGGATATACAATAAATAACACTATAAGTTGTACTGGAGATAGTGGAATATGCGAAAATATAGAAAAATTAATAAAAAACAGTAAAGTTACAATTGCAGATACCTCTTTAAGAGAAGGCGACCATTGTCATATGGGAATAGATAATATAAAATATTTAGCAGAGAAATATAATAAACAAATAATAGCAACACATTTAAGAGATACAACAAGAGAAGAACTAAGTAAACAAGAATATAAAAATATTTTGGTAGTGGAAGATGGATATAAATTTGAAATATAAAACAATAAAAGCAATTACCTTATACTACTCGACATTTACATAAAATATGATATACTAAAATTATTTTTAGTTAAGGAGGTCTTAGTTATGAATAAGTCAACAATGAGAAAAATGTATGAGGCTAAAGGAGAACTGGAGAAGTACCGGGAAATGAGAAATGCTTCGAGAAAAAGAAATTATGCGCAGACAGCAAAATATGAAAGGCGCATTTGGACTAAAGAAGAAGATAAAAAAGTGTTAGAACAGAATGTTCCCGATCGGCAACTGTCAAATGAAATTAGACGCTCAGTACAGGCAATACAAATAAGAAGAACAAGATTAAAAGCGGAATACTAGGAATAAAAGCGGAGAAGATAAAATTAAGCTTCTCCGCTTTTTTTGTAAATATTATTTAAATTTCACAAAATAAACACAATTCTATATTATAATAATAAAGTTTTAAAGAAAATAAAAAAGAGAGGTAAATTTTAATGTTAAAACTAAAAAATATAACAAAAACATACATAGGTGGAGAAGAAAAGGTAGATGCACTAAAAGGTATAGATATCGAGTTTAGAGAATCTGAATTTGTGTCTATTTTAGGTCAAAGTGGGTGTGGAAAAACAACCTTACTTAATATTATTGGTGGGTTAGATAGATACACTAGTGGAGACTTAATAATTAACGAAAAATCTACAAAAGACTTTAAAGATAGAGACTGGGATGCTTATAGAAATTATAAAGTAGGTTTTGTATTCCAAAGTTATAATTTAATAGGGCACCAAAGTGTACTTGCCAATGTAGAACTTGCGCTTACTATTTCAGGAGTTTCAAAAAAAGAAAGAAAAGCAAGAGCAATAAAAGCTTTAGAAGAAGTAGGATTAAAAGACCAAATTAATAAAAAGCCAAACCAATTATCTGGTGGGCAAATGCAAAGGGTCGCTATTGCAAGGGCATTAGTAAATAACCCCGATATTATTTTAGCAGACGAACCAACAGGAGCATTAGATACAAAAACAAGTGTGCAAGTAATGGAAATTCTAAAAGAAATTTCAAAAAATAAATTAATAATAATGGTTACACACAACCCAGAACTTGCCGAAAAATATTCTAGTAGGATAATAAAAATATTAGATGGAAAAATTACAGATGATTCAAATGCAATAAAAAAGGAAGAAATCAAAGAAGATAAAAAAGAAGAAAAGGCTAAATTTAAAAGAACCTCTATGAAATTTTTCACAGCACTTCGTTTAAGCTTAAATAATTTGCTTACTAAAAAAGGAAGAACAATATTAACTTCTTTTGCAGGAAGTATAGGAATAATTGGTATAGCACTAATACTTGCAATTTCAACAGGGGTACAAAATTATATTAATAAGGTAGAAGAAGAAACATTATCATCATACCCAATAACAATAGAAGAATCTACTATAGATATGAATAGCATGGTAGAAGCAATGATGGGAACTATGGAAAAAAAGCAGCAAAAAGAAGAAGGAAAAGTATATTCTTCAGATATTATGGACGACTTAATATCAACATTATCAAATAAAGTAGAAACCAATAATTTAAAAGATTTAAAAGAATATATAGAAGGCACAAATAATGGAATAAAAAATAACAGTAATGCAATTACATATAGTTATGGATTAAACATTAACCTATATAAACCAGATACAACAAACAATATAGTAAGAGTAAACCCAAGTACTGTTATGAACGCAATGGGAATGGGCGAAATGATGGAGGCACATAACAATTCATCATTTATGTCTATGGGCTCTATGAGTATGGCAAGTTCAAGTGATGTTTGGACAGAAATGTTAGACAATGAAGAACTATTAAAAGGACAATATGACTTGCTTGCAGGAAACTGGCCAACTGCATATAATGAAGTTGTTTTAATTGTAGGTAAAAATAATGAAATAAGTGACTATACTTTATACACCTTAGGTTTAAAAGACCAAAAAGAAATAGAAGAAAAAATGAAAAAAATAACAAAAGGTGAAAAAGTTGAAAAATCAGAAGAAACTACATATACATATGAAGAACTTCTAAATTTATCATACAAACTAATATTAAATTCAGACTATT
The DNA here is from genome assembly GCA_948444845.1 of uncultured Clostridiaceae bacterium. Lineage (GTDB taxonomy): Bacteria > Bacillota > Clostridia > TANB77 > CAG-508 > UMGS1663. The sequence continues at coordinate 53,628 of CAOJVB010000002.1, forward strand.
ACAAAAAAGAAAATGGAGTTTGGATGGATAAATCAGAAGATGAACAATTTATGAAAGCAAAAATTGAAGAAGCAGAAAATATTAAAGTAGTAGGAATTATAAGACAAAATGAACAATCAGTAGCGCAGGCAATGACAGGAGGAATAGGCTATACAAAAGGCTTAAAAGAATATGTTATAAATAAATCAAATGAAACAGAAGTTGTAAAAGAGCAAAAAGAAAATAAAGAAGTAAATGTATTTTCAGGGTTAGAATTTCCAAAAGAAGGAGAAAATACAGCATTTGACTATAACTCTTTAAGTAATTCACAAAAAATAGCAATGAGTAAGCTAAGTAGCGAAGAAATAGCAGCATTAATGAATGCATATACAGAAAATAAAAATGCAAGTTACGAAAAAAACTTACGCAAATTAGGAGCAATAGACCTAAGCAGTCCTTCTGGAATTAGTATATATCCAAAAAACTTTGAATCAAAAGACAAAATAGCACAAGGCATAGAAGAATATAATAAAATGCAAAAAGAACAAGGAAAAGAGGAAAACACAATAAATTACACAGACATTGTAGGGACAATGATGAAATCTGTAAGTCAAATTATAGACACAATAAGTTATGTATTAATAGCATTTGTAGCAATATCATTAATAGTATCTTCTATAATGATAGGAATAATAACATATATTTCTGTTTTAGAAAGAACAAAAGAAATAGGAATATTAAGAGCAATAGGAGCTTCAAAGAAAGATATATCAAGAGTATTCAACGCAGAAACATTAATAGTAGGCTTAATTTCAGGATTAATAGGTATAGGAATAACAGTGCTACTAACAATTCCAATAAATGCAGCAATTTTTGCACTAACAGGAGTAAAAGTAGTAACAGCAGTACCATTTATAGCAGGAGTAATATTAGTAGCAATTAGTGTAATACTAACAATAATAGCAGGACTAATACCAGCAAAAATGGCAAGCAAAAAAGACCCAGTTGTGGCATTAAGAACAGAATAGTTAAAACATACAGAATGTATTCAAATTTATGAGTACATTCTGTAATTTTGTATTGTAAAATATTAAAATATTTATTTTATAAAAACTATGGTAATAGAAAAATAAATATGATATATTGTTACCATAAGTAAAATAAGGAGAAGAAAAATGGAGTTTTCTGTTAATGAAAAAATAGCGTTTAAAGAAGTAAATGAAATTATTGATATTATGGGAGAAAAATATAAAAATAAAGTTCCAAAGAAATTATTAGAATTATTAAAAAATGGAGAAGACATCCATTATATAACAAAAATAAAAAAGGATTTACCATTTGAAAAACAAGAAATAAGTAGAACTGCACTTATTTTATTAAATTATATAAATAGAAACTATTGGCTAGATGAAGAAGTAGAAAAACAAAAAATAAAGAATGCGTATAGGCTAGAAGAGGAAAAATATCAAAAGTTGTTAAAAGAAAAGTATAATCCAGATGAAATATTTAAAAAGAGGGGTAATAAATAGATGAAAAATGGAGTTAAATGTAATATAAGTTTTGAAGAATTAGAAAATTATAGAGATAAAGAAGGTTATATAAATTTAGATGAATTAAACTTAGAATTTACAGAAGAATCAAGAGAAAAAATAGGAAATGAAAATAGAATAAAAAATTGGGTAGATTTTTCAGGGGTAGAAGCATTAATAAGAGGAGAATGCAAAATAGATAATAAAAGAAATGGAGGAATTTATTCAGAGCTAATAGTTGAAGAACTTGCAAAACAGGCAGGCTTAGAAACAGCATATTATGATTTAGTTAAAGTAAAAGGAGAATATGGTGTTTTATCTAAAAATATTCTAACTCATGATAATGATGACTTAATTACTTTGCAAAGTCTAATAGGAAACACAAAATTTAATGAAGAATATCCAGAAATTACTGATTACATAGAAGTAGAGGATAAACTATATAAAAGTTTAAAGTTTGAAGAATTGGAAAAAGATAATATAAGAAAAATTATGAATGACTTTAGAAAACAATCAGCATTTTTCATTATGATATGCTCAATAGATATGCATCCAGAAAATATTAGTTTAATTACATATATAAATCCAGAAACAAAGCAGAAAAAGCAAAAATTAGCACCAATATATGATACAGAATCTTCGCTTATGCTAGACATAGAATTAAATATATTAGAAAGAATACAAAAAAACGGACTAGGCCTTCAAAGAAATGTAAATATGCAAGACCCAAAAATTGCAGTTTTAGAAGGAGAATACTCTGAACTGTGGAAAAATACGCTAGATACCTTGTTAGAAGATGATGAAGTGTATGATTTTGTAATGGACTGTTATGATAATTTAAATATTCATAAAGCGATACAAAATGTAGAAAAGAAAATAAAAGCACCACTACCACAAGTAGTTAAAACAACAGCTACATATGTATATGAGTTTAGAAAAAAAGAAATTGGTAAAATTATATATTCAGAATTAGGCGAAAGTTTAATTGGTGAAGTATATAGTAATGAAATTTCAAAGAAAAGTATAGACGAAGGAATTAGGCAAGGAGAAGAAGATGAAATTTTAAGAAGAATTATGCATATATACGGAATTGAAGAAAGAGATAATCGGAAGGTAACTGAAACTTGAAAAAAATGTAAAAATATGCTAAAATAGTAGTGAAACTAAGAAATGAGGAAGATAGTATGAAAATATATAAAGTATATTGGGAAGATATTTTAATAGGAACTTTATCTGTTAACAATAACATGCATAGATATATACCTAATTTAGAAGGAATAAAAAGCTTGGAAGGAAAAGCACCATTACTTTCACAAGTAACTAAACCATATGACTGGGGAGAACAAATTCCATTTTTTCCCTCAAGAATAGAAAATTGTGAGAGATTTGGAACAGAAAACTATACATATAATACAGACCATTATAAATTAGAGCCAGTAATAATTGAAAAGGAAAATATAGAAGAACGATAAAAGTTTGGAGTAGGGAAAATTTTAGATAGAATATTGCGTTTTTATGTAAAATGTGCTAAAATATTAATTGTGAAGTGCTAAAAAGCAAAGTTGTAACTATTAACAAATTTCAGCCATGTATGGCAAGGAGAAAAAATATGTTTAATATGGAAAAAATTATGAACTTAACTGCTAACGAAATCATTATTGTAAATGGTCTTAATGATGTAGCGAAAGAAGCAAAAGAGGCGGCAAAGCTAATTACATGTGTTTATACTTTCCCTATGAATAAAGACAAAATTAGAATATGGGGAGATGGATACAATGACGAGTACATTACACATGATGGTGTATGGCAGGCAAGGTATTTACATCAGACTTATGATGTTAAATGCACAGAAGATGAAATTTTTGATTATTTTAAGGCAGAATATTTAGTTGTAAATGGTTTTGCAAATAAACACAGGGATAATGGTACTTATACAGAAGAAGGAGAAAAAGCTTATATTTGTCAATATTTTAGAACTTTTTTAGAAAAAACAAAAGCTCTTTATATGAAAAATATTGAAAAAAATAATTAGAAAAGTAATTAAAATATAATAAGGGGGAGCCTATTTTAGGGTTCCTCTTATTATATAGAAAATATTCGTTGAACAGATAATTTTTTAATTGTTATTTCACAAGGAAATAATACAAGATTTTTTATTCGATTATATATTTTACTTTAAGTTATTAACAATTGAATAAAAATTCCTAAAACTATACCCTTCACTTTTCAAATACTCAATCGAATCTTCTAATGCTAAAGAACTATTGCTTACATCTTTCGTATCGTGCATTAAAATAACTAAAGTATTTTTATTTTTAGAAGACTTTTTTAAATTGTTTAGTAATTGACTAGAGGTATACTTTTTTATAGAGTCATTATTTAAACAGTTCCAATCTATATAAGCATAATTCATTTGAGAAAGAAGTTTAGCCATTTCTTTCTTTTTTGCTTTATATTGTGGAGACATAAAACCATTAGGAAATCTAAATATTGAAGAAGAGTAACCATCTACACCAATAGCTTTTCCAATAGCTATGTCAGTTTTTTTAATTTCATTTAAAAAGCTTTCAGAAGACTTATATAAGATGCTATTATTGTGGCTATAAGTATGATTTGCAATATAATGCCCTTCGTCATAAGCCCTTTTCACAATTTCAGGGTGAGCTTCTACTGATTTACCTATAACAAAAAAAGAAGCCTTTACATTTTCTTTATCTAAAATATCTAAAATTTTTGGAGTAACCAAGCTAGGTCCATCATCAAAAGTTAAATAAGCAACTTTTTCCTTTCCCTTAACAAGGTTATTAATATTTGCAATGAAGTTATTTGAAAATGTATTACTACTACTACTGCGAAATTCGCCTGCTAAAGATAAAGAAGAAAGTAATATTAGAGTAATTATACAAATTATTAAAAAACTAAAAAATAAATTTTTCTTAGAAAATATGAAAATCCTCAATATAACTCACCTCTATAATAAATATTATGATAATACTAGAATATTACTACAAAATAACTTTTACTCGTTACAATTAAGTAAGAAATTATTATATAATGTATTGTTGTAAAAACACCTACAATTTATAATATTAAATGTAGTAAAATTATTGTTGCCTTTCAAAATTAATATTTTCAAAGGCATACCCCACCAATAAGGAGGAATTTATAATGATTGAAAAGATTTTTCAAAAGCTATTAAAAAAGGCATATCCTAATCGGAATTTTGAAGCAGTAAAAATTGGAAGAAGAATTTTTACAGTTACTCATGATTGCATAGGTGGTTTGACTTATTCTTTGTATGGAACTTATTCCTATGAAGAAGTAAGAAAGCTTAATGAGCTTATTACCTATTCAGCAAGATATGGTTATTGTCCAGGTAAAGGCACTGTTGCAATTATAAGTTTTTGGTATGACAGAAAGGACCAAGCTCTTGGCTTTAGTGATGTGTGGGAAAGTGGGGAGACACAGCCCCTTCTTTATAATATATTTGTATATTATGGTGAGAATATTATATAAAATATTAAACATAAAATCTTTTGATAAGTATCATTATTTGATAAATAACAAAAAAATTATTTATAGTTAATAAAATTTGAATAATATATATATATTACATCATTCTTTAATAAACAAAACTTTAGCAATATATGGGCTAATTTCAGAAATATCGTACCAACCAGAACTTTTACTATTATTTTCAAGCCCATTAGGATTAGAAACATACACCATATCATTACCATCACTTGCAAGCAAGACCATATAATGTGAAGCAGTTGTCCAGCGGTTGCTACTAGGTTTATTCCAAACACATATTAAAACAGGTTTGCCTTTTTCTAAATGATTTTTAATTGTTTCATTTGATAAAGAAGAACTATCATATAAAAAATCAGAATTTGCAATTCCAAAAGTATATTGAAGTTCGTTAGAAATTCTATCGCCATTTAAAACAGGATAATACTTCTTTCTAAGGTCTTCAGGAGTATAACCTTTCCCATATCCACTTAGAATTATAGAAATAGCAGTAATACCACAACCATCAGTCTCCATAGTATTGTCCCAATAAGGCTTGTCCTTCCAAGAAGAATTACCGTTTTGCTTATATTCTTTATATACCTTATTGTTAGCAGTTGAAAAAGTAGTAAAATATCCATCTTTATTATGCACCTTCTCTTGACCAACCCCAGCATAGTTAGAATTTTCATCTTGTTTTATAACTTCATAACTTGAATTCGAATTTAAAATATTGTTAATTAAATTACTAATATCAGTTACAATAGGAAATCTAGATTTAACAATAAAAAACAAACAGCAACTACATATACCAATAAACAACACAATTCTTTTTATATTCGATTTTACTCTTTTCTTTTTCTTCATTCTTTTATTCATCGAAAATGTCCTTTCATAAAATAAATACTTACTACAATTTCATTCTTATGTAATATGTACCTTTATTATATAAAAATTGAATTAAGACTGTTTTAAGAAAAGATGAATAAATTCTTAAATTTTTCTTACATTTTTAGCTAAACAATGAAAATACAAATAATGTATGTTATAATTTAAATGAAAAGAGGGGAACATGTAAAATGAATGTATTGGTATTAGATGATGAAAAAGAAATTGCTGATTTAGTACAGTTATATTTAGAAAACGAAGATTACACAGTATATAAATACTACACTTCAGAAGAAGCAATAAAGTGTATAGATACAGTAAAATTAGACTTTGCTATATTAGATGTAATGATAAAAGGAAAAAATGGATTTGAAATATGCAAGTATATTAGAGATAAAAACTTAACATTTCCAATAATAATGCTTACAGCAAAAATAGAAGATAAAGATAAAATAACAGGACTAACAATAGGGGCAGATGACTATATAACAAAACCTTTCAATCCATTAGAATTAGTAGCAAGGGTAAAAGCAGCAGCTAGAAGATACACAAAGTATAATGACAAAAATGAAGAAGAAAAAATATATATAGATGGCTTAGAAATTAGTAAGGAAAAACATAAATGCATATTATATGATGAAGAAATAATACTAACGCCAATAGAATTCGACATACTTCTATATTTAGCAAATAATAGGGGAATAGTAGTAAGTTCAGAAGAATTATTTGAAAAAGTATGGAAGGAAAAATATTTAGATAACAATAATACAGTAATGGTGCATATAAGAAGAATAAGAGAAAAGCTAAAAGAAGATACAAGAAAACCAAAATATATAAAAACAGTATGGGGAGTGGGATATAAAATTGAGTGAAATAAAGGAATTTAATAGTATAAAAAATGGAATAGCTATAAAAGCAGTACTGCAAATAATTTTATATACAGTTATTTGTATGTGTGCAGTAGCACTTCTAGTAGATGGTATTTTTAACGATGCAATAGCAGAAAGTATATATGATGCAGACTTTTTTTTATATTACAAAGCAGTAGAACAAAAGCCAGCAATTATCTCAATAATAAGCATATTTGTAATGTTAATAGTAAGCTTTTTTGTAATAAGAAAAACAATGAATAATATAACAATTATAACATCATCAATAAATCAAATTATAAATAATCCAGATAGCCAGGTAAAATTACCAACAAGCTTAGCAATAGTAGAAAACAAATTAAATAATATAAGAATTGACTTAATAAAAAGTAGAGATGAAGCAAAAGAAGCTGAAAATAAGAAAAATGACTTAATAATGTATATGGCACACGACTTAAAAACACCATTAACATCTATAATAGGCTATTTAACTTTGCTAACAGAAGAAAAACCAATATCAAAAGAACTACAAGAAAAATACATAAAAATAGCATTAGATAAATCTTTAAGGGTAGAAGAACTAACAAATCAGTTTTTCGAAATAACAAGATACAATTTACACGATATGCCAATAAATAAAAAGAAAATAGACTTATCGTTTTTACTAGAACAACTACTAGAAGAATGCTACCCAATGTTACAAGAAAAAATGCTAGAATATAAAGTAACAAAGCCAGAACATGTTTATTTTATGGGAGATGGGGACAAACTAGCAAGAGCATTTGGAAACCTCATAAAGAATGCAATAAATTATAGTTATGAAAATACACAAATAGAAATATTATTAGAACAAAATGCAGAAAAAATAAATATTACTTTTAAAAACAAAGGAGATAAAATACCAGAATACAAACTGGATAAAATATTTGACAAATTTTATAGAATAGATGAATCCAGAGCAAGTAAAAGCGGAGGAGCAGGTTTAGGACTTGCTATAACAAAGGAAATTGTTGAACTACATGGAGGAAATATATATGTAGCAAATGAAAATGATTTTGTTGAGTTTCATATAGAATTATAAATATTAATTTTCTATATGAACGTAGTTACACTTCTAACCAATATGTTATTACATAATAATAAATGTTATTGGAAAAAATTTGATGATGCTAGAATAAACATAGAATATAAAAAAAGTGTGTAGGAATATTAAATTCCCAACACACTTTTTTACAGCTCTTTTTATGATTATGAATTAAAAATATCCTGACATTGACCTGAAATGTCAATAACTGTTTTTGAATAGTTTTTATTATCCATGGATATTAGAACAACGAAATTATCCTGCTCTATTTTAACACATATTTTAACTTTACCACAAGGAGTATTTTCAAGGACAAACATACTACTTGTAACATTCTTCTTGCCAATATTAGTGTTGTAACAGCTAGAGAGAAACTCTTTAACCATAGCTACTGTATAGTCTAATTCTTCTTTAGCTTTAAGGTAAAGCTCAATACTTTCTAAACTAATATCAATAAATGTGCTTTTACTAATTCTTTCAATTTGTTCAATTTCATGCTTAGAGCTTAGCAAATTGATAAAGTTATCGATTGTACTTTGCGGAACATAGGAATTTACATTTTTCCCAATATATTTCAATATCCATTCATAGTTTTCCCATACAGACGAACTATTGAAGCCATTCGATTCAAACTGAATTACATCTGAAAAGAACACAGTTAATTTGTCTCTTAATAAGTTCTCTATATTCTTAGGAAGCGGAGCAGCAATCTTTAGCAAAAGATGGCACATTTCGGCTACTTCATTAGAACTTAAATAAATATCATTTTCGTTAAAGCCTGGTGCGAACAAGCGATGTTGAAAACGATTATATTTTACAACATCTTCATTTTCAGCTTCAATAATGAAAAATGCATACACATCATCATCTAATTCACTAATAAGGTCGGCATCCTCACTAAATAATTCTTTAGTAAGAGAGCCATCTTCCCGCAAATGGCAAATACCACCATTAGCATAAATTTTTGGAACTTTTAACAATGTAAACATAAACAATACCTCCTATAAAAAATATTTTACAATTAGTAGTCTTTCCAAGAAGAAAAATAGGATGCTACATAATATGAGACCATTATAACAAATTCGACATAAAATTACAAGTCTTTTTATACTTTTTATCACATCACATTAGGAACGTACGACATTTGTTTTATGTTAGAATATGTAAAAAATTAAAACCTTACGAAAATGTAAGGTTTCTTTTTAAGTTTTGTGTTATAATAGAAATGGAGTTGATTGCAATGCAAAAAATATTAATAGTAGAAGATGATGAAAAATTAAGAAATGAATTAAAAATATTTTTAGAAAAAAATGGTTATGAAGTAGAAATTTTACAAACTTTCAAAAATACAATAGAAGACATTTTAAATATAAACCCTGATTTAGTTTTACTAGATATAAATTTACCAAATGTTGATGGACAGTATGTATGCAAAGAAATAAGAAAAACATCAAATATGGGTATTATAATAGTAACAAGTAGAGATAGCGAAATAGATGAACTACTTTCAATAAACTATGGAGCAGACCACTACATTACCAAGCCATATAATATACAAATATTACTTGCAAAAATAGCCTCATTATTAAGAAGGGCAAATGCAAATGGGAAAACTTCAGATAAAATAGACGCAAAAGATTTCATAATAAATACCTCAAACAGCACAATAGAAAAGCAAGGGAAAGTAATAGAACTTACAAAAAATGAATACAAAATTTTAAAATTTTTAGTACAAAACAGAGAAAAAATAGTATCAAGAGAAGAAATAATGGACTGCTTATGGGAAACAGAAAGCTTTATAGATGATAATACTTTGACTGTAAATATAACTAGGTTAAGAAATAAATTAGAAGAAATAAATTTAAAGGAATTATTAGAGACAAGAAGAGGGCAGGGATATATACTAAGAAAGTAAGTAGTAGTAGATTGGGGACGGTTCCTAATCGGAAACAAGATAGAGAAAAATTACAAGTGATAAACCCAAATAATCTGGATATATTAGGAACTGTCCCCAATCGGAAACCAATAGAAAAATGTAAAATAAGCCACCTTATGCATTTATATATATTAAAATAAAAATCGAACCCTCCAAGACAAGGGGTATTCAACTGCCGAGGGTGGGCTGTCGGGCTTCAATTTTGATTTTAATATATATAAACACATAAGGTTACTCTACAAATTGTTATTTGGCACTTTTTTAGTATATTCCTAAGCAATTTTAAGCTACTTCATTATATATAACAAGAAAAGGAGCAATTTATGAAATTTAAAGATTTTTTTAAAGATAAAATCATAACAGCAATTTTACTACTATTTGCAATTGCAACAATTGAAATATTTTTAATTGCATATCCAATTGCTAATTTTATAAAAATATATATACCTATAATAACCATAGGACTTTATATAATAGGAATTACAATTGAATATTTAGTAAAGAAACAATTTTACAAAAATTTAATAATAACACTAGAAGAATTAGAAGATAAATACTTAATTACAGAAATAATAAAATCTCCTAATTTTATAGAAGGAAAAATATTAAAGAATTCATTAGAACAAATAAATAAATCAATGTTAGAAAATGTAAATAAATACAAATATATGCTAGAAGACTACAAAGAATATATAGAGTTATGGATTCACGAAATAAAATATCCAATTGCAACAAGTAAAATGGTAATAGAAAACAATAAAAGTGAAGTAACAAAAAGCATAGACGAAGAAATAGAAAAAATAGAAAACTATATAGAACAAGCGTTATTTTATGCACGAAGCAGTACAGTAGAAAAAGACTATTATATAAGAAAAACAAGCCTTCAACAAATTGTAAATGAAAGCATAAAGAAAAACAAAAATATATTAATAGCAAAAAAGATATCATTAAACATTCATAACATAGAAAACAATGTAAATACAGATAGTAAATGGATCGTATTTATATTAAATCAAATTATACAAAATAGTATAAAATATATGAAAAATAGTGAGCCATCACAAATAGAAATATATGCAAAACAGCAAAAAGAAAATGTAATATTATATGTAAAAGATAATGGAATAGGAATAAAAAGAGGAGAAATTACCCGAGTATTCGAAAAAGGTTTCACAGGAACAAATGGAAGAGAAACAAACAAAAAGTCCACAGGAATAGGTCTATACTTATGTAAAAAACTTTGTAACAAACTAGGAATAGCAATAGAACTTAATTCTCAGCAAAATGAAGGAACAGAAGTAAGATTAGTGTTTCCAAAAGGTAGCTATGTTGAAATCGAATAAAGATAATAATCGTAGATAAATAAAAAAATCCCAAACAACAATAGTTGCTTGAGATTTTCTATTTGCTTATGCCAATTTGAAAATCGTAAAATCAAAGTGGCAATCTTCAAAGGCAATATCTTTTCGGAAAGGCTGTACTTCATTAGAAAACAGTTCCTTTCTTAATTTGTCCATAGCTTCATTTTTATTTTTTACTTTTGAGCTATATTCGGCAGCACCACGACACCGTCTAAAACGCTTACCTTGTATAGAAACATTGCAATTATAAAAATATAACATATTTTTATTTCCTCCAAATTATGATAAAAGTTAATTTGTTACAATATATAGTATATCAAATGATTAACATAAAGTCAATAAAATATATAAAAAAGATAGAATTTCATAATTAATCATAAAAAAAATAAATATACATAAAATAGTATTGACAAATAATGTTTTGCTAATTAGAGAGCAAATAAAATAAAGTCTAATGAACAAATTTAATATGGGGCTAAAACAATATATAAGTTTTAGCTCTATTTTTTATTTTTAGAAATGACAAAAATATAAAGCAGTAGACAATATTGCATTTGGATTAATCTTTTCAGATATATTAAAAATAAAAGAGAAATTGAGATAAAGAAAAAATATTTAGTACTAGCATTTTATTTAGAAACGTGATAAAATAAACAAGAATAAATTTTATAATCTCCTTAAGGAGCAAACATATATAACGAGTAAACAACGCAATTAATATTGAAGGCGGAAAAAAGTATGCAAATTTATGGTTTAGAAAAAGGCTTAGGTGCAAAGGATGAGGCAAAGAGAATCGAAGATAATGAAGTAGTTTATGGACTTGCAGCTATTGAAGTTGATGATGAAAAGTCATACCTAATTAGACTGTTTGAAACAGATGACTTTACAGACGGAGTACCAGCACTTGCTCATTATGTTGCAGTTTGGACAAATTCAGTTACTGAAATAGAAGATGAAGACAATACATGCCAAAACTGTGGAGAATGTAAGTGCTTTTCTTGTGAGTACAGAGAAGGCGGACATGGAGGAGATTGCTTAGGAAGATGTGACGGTTGTGAAGATGAACCACTTGATGAATGTCCATGTTTTAAATATGCAGATTGGTAAAATAATTTATATAGCTCCTTGAGAATTATATATTTATAAAAGAATAACTGATATATAATTTGCAAAGAACCTAAATTTATACATAATTATAATTTTAATAATTTCTTATAATTTTCAGGAAATCCCATCCTATCTAAAACATTTTGAATTTCTATAGTAGTAATAGATTTTTGAAGTTTTTGAATATTTTTAATAAACTCAGAATAAAAGCAATTAAAATCTTCTTTAGTCAATAATAACTTTAAACATATTACAATAGAAAATAAATCTCTAGTCGCATACTTATAATTTCCATTTATATTTTTGATATTTAATTTTTTATGATAAATAGTTGAAAATATCCTACTTTTCATCTTTATATCATATAGTTTTTCATCATGAGCACAAATATTTCTAATTAGAGTTAAATTATGCAATATAACTTTAAATTCATTTATTTGTAAGTTGTATTTCCTGCTAATTGCATTTTGCTCTTTGGGTTTCATTATGCTATAAAATTTTGAGATTTTACCAAATGATAATATACGAACTAATACCCATAAAGGAATATAATGATAGTTATCTATATAGTGAATAATCATTTTATTCGAATTCTTATATTGATATTGTATTTCTAAATTTACATCATCTATAAATTTTTTTATAAGGGATATTTTAGTATCAGAATTATTAAGATTATCAGGAATTAAATAATTTTTATGTCCATAAGATTTAGAATATTCATATGCTATATATGTATTAATTTGGTTTTCAATTAATAATAAATATTCTAAAAAAAGAATTTTAATATTTTTATCAAAAAGGTAAAGAGAGTATAGTTCTTCTATTTTAGTACCATTAATATAAGTTTCTATATTGCTTTTATCATTTAAAAATAAGTCTTTATATCCATTAATCAAATAATAATAATTATTATCATTTAATAAGTTATGTACTTTATTGTAATCTTCTATTAAAATATTTCTTGATTTTAAAATTTGTATTTGTTCGGCTATAGATTTAAAAGTTTTTTCCAATATTTACCTCCTAGAATGTAAAAAAAATGACCTCGAACCCATAGGTTAACCGAGGTACGATCTACTATAAATAGTATAACATCGCTACTTGACTTTGTCAATAAAAATGTTAAAATTTCTATTTATATATTATTATTATATTAGAAATAATATATATTTATACATAATTTAATATAATGACTAGACATTTTTATGTAAATGTGATAAAATATATAGTAGATAACAAGTAAAATTGATTTGCCTTGTAAGGTAAGGAGGATAATATATGAAAATTCAGTGGACTTTAAATGATGAAACTCTTGACTTAGTTATTGCACAGCTTCGGACAGTTCTTGAAGCACCATTTTTCATGTATAATGGAAGAAAATTTGCAGGAGGAAAAGTAACTGCTCACCCAATGAGAAACACAAGTATGTTCAAGCGTAGAGAAAAGAGACCGATGATTCATTTTAGTTATGCTGGTTCATACGGAGACTATTTCTGTGAAGGAGATACGATTACTTCATATGATGCTGACAAAGTAGTGATAAAAGGTGAAAAAGAAAAGACATTCACAAGAGCAACTGCAACAGCAAAAGAAGCAGAAAGGATAGCAGCAACTGCACGTATGAACAAAGAGTATGAAGAAGCATATGCAAAAGCATACTGGGCAGAGGTTGAAGCTGAAATGGAGTCGAGGATGTATGACGACTTGAATGACGAGTATTAAATCCTATAAATCAAGATTGCTAACTAGTAATCTTGATTTATTTTTTTGTGGTATTTATTTAAAACTTACAAAAATGTAACCTTAATGTAAGCAAAATCGATGGCAACAATATAAAATAACGGTTATTATATGTATAACAAACGAAAGGAGTTTTTAAAGTGGAAAAAATTTTAGAAGTAAAAAACATAGAAAAATACTATGGAAATAAATCAAACTTAACAAAAGCAATAGACAATATAAGTTTTAATGTAGAAAAAGGAGAGTTTGTTGGAATAATGGGAGCAAGTGGCTCTGGAAAAACTACTCTTTTAAATTGTATATCAACAATAGATAAAGTAACAGCAGGCCATATTATAATTAATGGAGAAGATATAACAAAACTAAAAGGAAACAAATTAAATAAATTCAGAAGGGAAGAGCTAGGCTTCATTTTCCAAGACTTCAACTTATTAGATACGTTAACTGCATATGAAAATATTGCACTAGCATTAACCATTCAAAAGGTAAACCCAAAAGAAATTAATAAAAAAGTAAATAATGTTGCAGAAAAACTAGGAATTAAAGATACTTTAAAAAAATACCCATATCAATTATCAGGGGGTCAAAAGCAAAGGGTAGCTTCATCAAGAGCAATAATAACAAATCCAAAACTAGTGCTAGCAGATGAACCAACAGGAGCATTAGATTCAAAATCAGCTAGGCAATTATTAGAAAACTTTGAATACCTAAATAATGAGCTAAAAGCAACAATTTTAATGGTTACACATGACGCCTTTACAGCATCTTATGCAAATAGAATACTATTTATAAAAGATGGAAAAGTATTTAATGAACTAATAAAAGGAAATGACACAAGAAAACAATTCTTCGAAAAAATAATAGAAGTCCAAACACTTCTTGGAGGTGATTTGAACGATGTTATTTAAATTATCTTTTAATAATATGAAAAAAAGTATAAAAGACTATTCAATTTACTTTTTAACATTAGTACTAGGTGTAGCAATATTTTATATGTTCAACTCGCTAGATAGTCAACAAGCCATGCTACAAGTGTCAGAATCGCAAAAGAGTATTATTAAATTAATGATAACAATGTTAGGTTTTGTATCAACATTTGTAGCAATAGTATTAGGATTATTAATTGTATATGCAAATAATTTCCTAATAAATAGAAGAAAAAAAGAATTTGGAATATACATGAGCCTAGGAATGGGAAAATGGCAAATATCAAAAATAATATTAATGGAAACAATTTTTGTAGGAATAATATCACTTGCAGTAGGTATAGGGGTAGGAGTATTTGCTTCACAATTTATGTCAGTGCTAGTAGCAAAAATGTTTGAAGCAGATATGAGTAAATTTCAATTTGTATTTTCAGTAGATAGCACAATAAAAACATGTATATATTTTGCAGTAATGTATCTTGCAGTAATGTTTTTTAATACAATAACAGTATCTAGGTACAAACTAATAAACTTATTAAATGCAAATAAGAAAAATGAAAGAGTAAAAATAAAAAATCCATTTATATCAATACTAGTATTTATAGTATCAAGTACAATATTAGGCTATGCAT
Organism: uncultured Clostridiaceae bacterium; assembly: GCA_948444845.1. Classification (GTDB taxonomy): domain Bacteria; phylum Bacillota; class Clostridia; order TANB77; family CAG-508; genus UMGS1663. The sequence continues at coordinate 69,192 of CAOJVB010000002.1, forward strand.
ATTGGAAAGTAACAGGAGATGTACGTTCACTTTCTACAGCCGAAAAAATGTTACCACCTATATTAATGGGAATAGTAGGAACAATAGGAATATTCTGGTCTTTATCAGGATTTATATTGCACATAGTTAAAAGTATGAAAAAAACATATTTAAAAGGAACAAATATGTTTGTATTAAGACAATTAAACAATAAAATTAACACAACAGTAATAAGCATGAGCGTAATATGTTTAATGCTATTTATGACAATAACAATATTATCTTCAAGCTTAGCATTAAGAAACACAATGCAAAGGGAACTTATAGAAATGACCCCAGTAGATTTGAACCTTTATAAAACAGCAAATTTACCAGAAAAATATATAAACAAAAGAGGCAAAGAAATAACATATACAAAAGAGCAAATAGAAGATTCTAGATTACCTATAAGTCAAACACTAAAACAAAATGGCGTTGATATAAATGTACTAAAAGACATAACAGAAATAACAATATATACTGATAAAAATTTAACTTGGGGAAAATTCTTCGGAAATAAAATTGATGAAGTAAAACAAAAATTTCCAATGCTTGTTTATGAAACAGCTGAACAAATTATAAAAATATCAGACTATAATAAAATAGCAGAACTTTATGGAATAGAAAAATATTCTTTAAATGATGATGAATATATTATGCTTTGTGATTTCGACTCAATGAAAGAACTACGAAATACAGTATTAAAAGAAGGAGAAAATAGTTTAGAAATTGCAGGAAAAAAATATAAATCAAAATATAACGAATGTAAATCAGGTTTTGTAATGATGTCAACTAGCCATACAAATACAGGTATTATACTAGTACCAGATACATGCCCTTTAACAGAAAGCAATAAAGAACAAGCTTTATTAATAGCAAATTATAATGCAAATACAGATGAAGAAAAAGAAGAAATAGAAAAAATATTTGCAGGAACAAATTCTAATTTAATAGATAATATAGCAAATAAAGGAATCAAAATTGATGGATTTACAAAAATATCATTAATGGAAGCAAGCATAGGTTTAGCCACAATAATAACATTTATTGCAATATACCTAGGTATAATATTCTTAATAGCAAGTAGTGCAATACTAGCACTAAAACAACTAACTGAAAGTGCAGATAATAAACAAAGATATGCTATTTTAAGAAAAATAGGTTGCGACGAAAAAATGATAAACAAAGCACTATTTAGTCAAATAGGAATATTCTTTATAATGCCATTAATACTAGCAATAATTCACTCGGTATTTGGAATACAATTTGTACTTTCAATGTTAGAAGGAATAGCAAAAAAAGAAGAATTAGTGCCATCAATTATAGCCACAGTTCTAGTAATGGGAGCAATATATGGAGCATACTTCTTAGCTACATATTTAGGAAGTAAAACTATTATAAAAGAGGAGGACTAAGATATGCTTGGAATATTTAAAATGATATTTTTAGGTATAATAACTCTAGTAATAATATTATGGATTACAATTTTTAATATAGGAATAGGAGAAAATCCAAAAGACAAAATTATAAACACTTATGATTCATTTATTCAAAGTTTTGATACAGCAGGTTTAACAAGTAATTGGAAATTAAAAGGCAAAAGAAAATATGGAGTAGATAAATATGTTGGAACATATATAGCAAATTATGATAATTATTCAGGCGAAGAAACAATATTTGGTGGAACTGCTATTTCAAGGAAAAATGGAGACCATATAAAGGTAAAAATAAAAATAGAAAAAGAAAGTGGTAATATTAATGTAATTGCTAAATTAGGAAATAATGAAACTACTTTAATTAGTGATACTGGAGAGTATGAAGATAATATATATGTAGGAGGAGTTAGCTATTACTTGACACTTAAATTAGATAATTTTAAAGGAAACATTGATATTATAGCACAATAGGAGGGATTTAAGATGGATAGCATAAAAGAAAAGATACCATTTATAATAGGAATAATAATACTAATAGCACTCTGTATATCTGCCTATTACGTAATATGTGAGCAAGTATATGAGTACTACACAAAAATAGATAACACAAGAATACAAGCACTTCCAGCAACAGAAGATATGAACTATGAATATACATTAACTTGTTATAGTGAACAAGGAAAATCAAGAGAAATAAAATTCAAAACTAGCAGACAATTACGAGAAGGGGCATACTTAAAATTAGAGTTCCTTAACATAGCAGGTGTAAGAAATTGGGAAGAAGTGCAATTAGAAGAATTGCCAGAGAAAGTAAGAACAAACTATGAACAATAAAATAGAGTAGAGACAGTAGATTGGGGACGGTTCGTAATCGGAAACAAGATAGAGAAGAACCTCAAACTAAAAAACAAAAATAATCTGGCTAGATTAGGAACTGTCCCCAATCGGAAGCCAAGAGAAAAATTATTAATATATCAAAAAAGAAGATGCATAAGTATCAACATCTTCTTTTTTAAAAAAGTCATTATTGATTATTGGGCAAATATCCGGAATTGTTGCTGTAAAGGAACCTGTCTGATAAAAATTCACCCGAATGGAAGGATTATCAAGCTTTACGCAAAAAACGCGCCACCCATGAGCATATGTTTCATAACCGCTAGGTGTTCCCTGAACTCCGCCGCCTCCAAAAGAAACGTATTCTACCATATATTCGCCAGCATATATCGAGCTATCAAACTCTTCTTCATCAAAGTTTAGGTTAAGAGAGTCAATAAAAGTTTCCATTTCTTTTCTTGACATCTTGTTAAGCTCTTCTGCTGATACATGAAGAACTTCAGCAATAGCATCCATAGACTTATTTAGTAATTCCTCTTTTGTAAGTACCTGCTTACGGTAAACTCTGCCAATTTCAATAGCTTTGGATTCGTATACTCCAGTAGAAAAAGGGGTATTAGCAAATAAAAATTTGCTGGGGATTGGAGCATATACTCTCATACCTTTCTCTAACCGAATTTTGTCACCTTTTTGCAATAAATAGTTTGCCATAACATAGCCCTCCTAATTTTCTTAGATGTATTTTACATCTTTGATTAATTGTTAATAGTTTCTATACCAAATTATAACATATTTTACATAAAATGCAATACATAAATAAAAAAATACTGAAAGTCAAGGTGATAAAAAATGAAAATAATAAAAAGAATAATAATTATAATAACATTAATAGCATTAGTCACAGGAGCAATCTTAATAAAAAATGGATATGAAATGTACAAAAATGCAATAGATGAAATACCTTTAACAGAAAAAGTAGAAAATATACGAAAAAAAGAAAATTATACTAAAATAGAAGAAGTACCACAAATATATATAGATGCTGTAATATCAGTAGAAGACCACAGATTTTATAAACATAATGGAATTGATATAATTGCAATAACAAGAGCTGCCATAAATGATATAAAAGCAATGAGCTTTGTAGAAGGAGGAAGCACAATACCTCAGCAATTATCAAAAAATATATACTTCACACAAGAAAAAGAAATAACAAGAAAAATAGCAGAAGTATTTATGGCATTTGAAATAGAAAAAAACTATGAAAAAGATGAAATACTAGAACTATATTTAAACACAAGCTACTATGGTGATGGATACTACACAATAAAAGAAGCATGCAAACGGATACTTCAACAAAGAACTAAAAGAAATAACAAAAGCAGAAGCAATATTACTAGCAGGAATACCAAATGCACCCTCAATATACGCACCTACTAAAAATCCAGAACTTGCTAAACAAAGAAGAAAGCAAGTAATGAAGAAGATGATTAAATATGGATATTTGGAAGAAGCAGAAGCGGAGAGAATAGGAGAACAACAATAAAATTTAAAATTATGTAAAATACTATTGCAATTACGAATATAATATATTATAATAAATATACTAAAAGAGATACACTTGTTTAGTATCAAAATGAGAGAGGTCCTGCCAATTGGACTTCTTGTAAGTTGATTAAAGAAAATCAAGAAGCATTAGAAAAAGGCGAGAAGTTTGTAGCAGATTTAAATATTTCCGACATTGCAAAGGCAATTAAAGAAAAACCTATTGTACATGTATTTTATGAGTGGGATGAATTGCCAACAGCAGCGGATATAGAAAGCAAATTTATAGAATCAGGCATTGCAAATGTTATTTTGCATGAAAAGAAAAACTTTTCACATGGGCGTTATACTTCTATTTATAATCAAGACTTTGGCTTAGTTATTAATTTAACTAGACATGGAATGGCAATAAGTGGAAGTGGAGATGCTCATAAAATATACAAGTATGATTATGATGAAAAACTTGCGACAGTATTAAATGAAATATGTAAGGAAAAATCAGCTCATTACATTGAAATTGGAACGATGGCATTCATGGCATCACAATGGAATATAGAAGCAATGACAAAACTGCCATATCTCATTACAGCTATTGGAGAAGAATTAGGAATTGACATTTCAAAGCCTTTAAGTCCTTTTCCAAAAGAAGCAATAGAGCTTTACGATTATAAAGGTGACTTTTAAATTTAAAGAAAATAAGTAAAAGAAGTCAAGGTTGTCAAATGACAACTTTGACTTCTTGCTTTACATTTCCAATTTTATTCATATTTTCCCACTATATTTAATAATATAATTAATATAAGAATAAATTAAGCCCTAGGAGGTAACAAATGAAAACAATAGGTGAAAATTGTAGCTTATCAGAACTAAAAATTGGACAAACAGCAATAGTAAAAAGCATAAATATAGTAAATAAGGATATAAAAAGGCATTTACTAGATATGGGACTAACCAAAGGAACAAATGTAACAATAAAGAAAATAGCACCTATGGGAGACCCAATTGACATTCTACTTAGAGGCTATGAACTTGCAATAAGGAAATCAGATTTAAAACAAATAGAAGTGGAGGTAATAAAATAAATGAAAGTTGGACTAGTGGGAAATCAAAATAGTGGTAAAACAACATTATTTAACTGTTTAACTGGTATGAACGCAAAAATAGGAAATTGGCCAGGAGTTACAATTGAAAAAAAGCTTGGAACAATAAAAGGCACAAAACATGAAATAACAGACTTACCAGGAATATATTCTTTAAGCCCATACTCTGCTGAAGAAGAAGTTTCAAGAAACTTTGTGTTTAATGAAAACCCAGATGTAATAATAAACATAGTAGATGCAACATGTTTAGAAAGAAGCTTATTTTTAACAACTCAATTATTAGAATCAAACTGTAAAGTAATAGTTGCACTAAATATGGCAGACAAGCTAGAAGAAAAAGGGTTAAGCATAGATGAAAAGAAAATGGAAGAAATGCTAGGAACAAAAGTAATTAAAATATCAGCCTTAAAGGAAACAGGATTAGAAGAGCTTATAAAAGAAATAGATAAACCAATAAAAAGGAAGGAAAATAAAGTTATTCCTGAATACCTAAGTAAAGATTATGATATTGAAAAATATGAAGAAATCGTAAATCAAAAGTATTCATTTATAAGTAGAGTAGTAGAAACTTGTATAAAGAAGAAAAAAAGACCTGAAGCAATATCAGATAGATTAGATAAAATCTTTTTAAATAGATGGCTTGCATTCCCTATATTTATAATAATTATGTTCTTAATATATTATCTATCAGTAGGAATAGTTGGAAATTTTACAGTCGACCTAGTAGGAGATGCATTAGGAAGTTTTGGAGAATGGGTAGGAAGCTTAATGGAAAACATAGGACTATCTGAATGGCTAAATAGTTTAGTTGTAGATGGAATTATATCAGGAGTAGGAGCAGTACTAGGCTTTGTACCACAGCTTATAATATTATTCTTATGTATAGCCTTGTTGGAAACCACAGGTTATATGTCAAGAATATCACTACTATTAGACAAAGTATTTAGAAAATTAGGTTTAAGTGGAAAAAGCCTAATACCATTTATAGTAGGTTCAGGTTGCTCTGTTCCAGGAATAATGGGAACAAGAATTATAGAAAATGAAGACGAAAGAAAAATGACAGCAATACTTACCCCATTTATTCCATGTAGTGCTAAACTGCCAATAATAGCACTATTTGCAGGGTACTTCTTTCCAAACTCATCAGGTATAGTTTCAAGTTCATTATACTTTTTTGCAATAGCAGTAATAATTATAAGTGCATTAATTATGAAAAAATTTGTATTCAAACATACATCAAGTACATATATTTCAGAACTACCAGAATACAAACTGCCAAGTGCAAAATACATATTAAAAGATGTATTCGACAAAGTAATGGCATTTATAAAAAGAGCAGGAACAATTATTTTACTATGTTCAATTATAATTTGGTTTTTACTTTCATTTTCATTTAAAATGGAATATGGGGTAGATGTAGAAGAAAGTATATTAGCAAGTATAGGAAATAAAATTTCATGGGTATTTAAGCCAATGCTTGGAGAGAACAGTTGGGAGGCGGCAGTATCAGCGTTGCAAGGACTAGTTGCAAAAGAACAAGTAGTATCCTCAATGGCAGTAATAAATGGCTTGGCAGAAGATGCAAGCGAAGGAGCAGAAATATTTGTAAAAGACGGAGCATTTGGTTTCTTCACAGCATCATCAGCCTATGCATTCATGGTATTTAACCTATTTTCAGCACCATGCTTTGGAGCAATAGGAGCAATGAAAAGAGAACTAGGAAGCACCAAAAAACTACTAAAAGCCCTAGCCTTCCAAACAAGTCTAGCATGGGTTTTAGCAACATTTGTTTATCAAATAGGAAGTAGAATAGAAAAGGGAATATTTAATATGGTAGATATAGGTTTTATAGGAGTAATTGTAGGTTTAGTGATATTGATAATAAGAGCTTTATTTAAGAAAAATAAGAATGAGTGTGTAGAATGTCCTTATTGTAGGAGTTGTAATAAGAGTTAAATTAATAAAAATGATTTGTACATTTTTTGTACAAATCATTTTTATTAATTTAACTCTTGGCTTTTTGATGTGAAAAATTTCCATCATCATAAATAATTCCTTTTTGCATATTTGTAAGCACATTTCTAACACGCATAATGGTATTTTCAGGCAATTCATCAATATTAAACCATTGTAGATTATCACATTTATCAGGTTCCATTATTTTCGGAGTTCCTTCATATTTATCCGCTGTGAAAAATACATTAATATACTCATCTTGGTATTCATGAATAAGAGCAACTAGTTTTAAATCGTGTTCATCTATATTAAGTCCAATTTCTTCCTTAGCTTCTCTACATAGTGCCATGGCTAATGACTCACCTTTTTCAAGATGCCCACTACATGCTGTATCATATTTACCATCCATATATCCAGTATTACATCTTTCTTGAAGTAAAATTTGTATATTTCCATTTACTTCTCTTGTTAATATTAAAAAAACTGCTGATTTACTTTTATATCTTTCTGCCATATTGTTATCCTCCTATATACATTATTTTATAGAATTTTAATACACTACATATGATATGAATTATACAAGAAATTTACGTAAGATGCAATAGAAAATACAATAATTTTTAAAAATATATTGACATAATGAATAAATAAAGTATATAATAAATATACTAGGAATAGCAACATAGTTATTTCTAAAACTGCTACAATGTAGCATAAAAAAGATGGTGAATCCAGCCATAAATTGGAACTTAAAAAAGCGGTGAATCCAGCCAATAAATTGGAATTAAAAAAAGCGGTGAATCCAGCCATAAATTGGAATTAAAAAAAGAAAGATTAGGGGGCTTTAAAACTTTCCTAATCTTTTTTTATTTATAAATCTATATAAAGGAGGAAATGTAATGATTATAAATTTAAAAATTGTAAGAGTAAATTCAGATTATTGTGATTATTTAAGAAAATTTGACAATAAGGTAGCATATAACAAGCACGAAAAAGAATTAAGACCATTTATAGGAATATTATTCAAAATAGAAAACTGTGAGTATTTTGCACCATTGGCTAGCCCAAAAGAAAAACACATAAAAATGAAAAACAAAATTGATTTCTTAAAAATAAAAGGAGGAGAACTAGGAGCCGTTAATTTTAATAATATGATTCCTGTAAAAGAACATAATTATTGTTTAGTAGATTTAAACAAAACAAATATATCTATACAAGAACAAAAATATCAACAATTATTAAAACAACAATTACAATGGTTAAATGAACATTATAACCAATTAAAAAATAAATCATTTAGATTGTATCAATTATATAATAGTGGAAGATTACCAGAAAACATAAAAGAAAGATGTTGTAATTTTAAATTATTAGAAGAAAAATGCTTGGAATATAAGAAGCAAATATATTAACTTGATAAATTATACAATTAAAAATTAAAAAGAAGTTGTATTTAACATAAAAGTGTGATAAAATGTAACTGTTTTTAAATATTTATAATTTCCTATTTTACATATATACTAGCAACTACAGTAAAATTATTATTTTAAGGAGGAAACAATATGAAAGAAAAGGAGCGGGAAGTACCGAAATTAGTTAAAGTAGTATTAACAGTAATTACAATATGTATTATATATGTAATTGCACATCCAATTTGTAATAGTATATTCAAAAGAGATGAAGTAACTATTCAAAGTGATTATGAAAGTAAAAAACAAAATGTGAAATTACTAAAAGAAATATGTAAAGAGTGTATTTATGGAGAAAACACTTTTAAAATTTCAAGTCCAATTCTTGAAGAAGATGAAGGTTATATTAGTAAAGAAAGTGTAAGTTATAAGATATATAGTGAAGGTGAAAATATTATTTTATATTATGAAATAAAAGAACCTTTAAGAAATGAAAAAAAATACTATGCAACAATTATATTATCAAAGGATTTTGAAATATTAAAAGAAGAGTATAGTACAGAACTAGAAAACTTTGAGACATATAAACAGCAATGTAAAGATGCTGATAAAATTACGATTATTTTTCTATCATTTTTCATTAGTATAGCAATATTATCTTTACTAAAATCACTTTCTGATGTATTTTTAGATATTAAAACCCTTATTAATAATAGAAAAAAGTAAATGACTAAAATAAAGTAAGTTTAAGATATCAAGAGCTATTGCTCAAGTTTTTCTTAAACTTACTTTATTTTTAATTAATTTAATTTTTGTTGTAATATTATAAATAATTGTTTTATATGTGCGAACAAATATTTGACAACAATAAAAAGATAATATATAATACTTAATAATATAGAGTTACAAATGAGAAGAAGAATAAATAGTTATTAAAAATTTTAAAGGAGGTTGTTTATGGTAGATAGTAACAAGTTGGAGTGGTGTTAGAATAGATATATGGACACATTTTATGAGAGAGTGTATAATAAATTA
>CAOJVB010000003.1 GCA_948444845.1 uncultured Clostridiaceae bacterium
ATATATATTAAATTTTTATATATTTTTGTTTCACATCATTGACACTTATACAAAATATTTAACAGTATTTTGTGAAAAAATATTTACATTTTTTTATAATATTGATAAAATCAAATTAGGTATTTAATGTGAAAATGTATATTTTATATCGTAAAAATAGAAATTATGTACTTATTTAATGAATGTATAATTTATAAATATTTCTCTTAATCTGACAAATTTCTACAATTTTTTTAAAACTATTTTGTTATAATTATAAAAATCAGAAAAAATATAGCAAATAAAAAAATAAAGAAAGAAGCTGATAAAATGCCAAAGAAATATTTAGAAAAAAATGTATTAGATGCAGCACTAGAAAGGTTAGAAATTGTTTTTAATGAATTTGACAATATTTATTTTTGTGTAAGTGGAGGAAAAGATAGCTCTGTAATGGTGCAACTTGCTAATATAGTAGCTAAAAAATTAGGTAAAAAATTTGATGTGTTATATATAGACTTTGAAGCACAATATAAAAAAACAATAGAACATATTTATGACCTAAAAACTTTATCGCAAATTAAAGATTTCTATCATATTGCTCTTCCTATGGCTCTTAGAAATGCCGTATCTATTTTGCAACCAAAATGGATTTGTTGGGAGGAAAAAAGTAAAGATATATGGGTAAGAGATATGCCAGAAGATTCAATAAATATTCATAATTGCCCATTTGAGTGGTTTAGAGAAGGGGAAGAATTTGAAGAGTTTATTTTACAATTTGCAGACTGGTATCAAAAAAAATATAATACAAAAGTTGCTTGTGGAATAGGAATTAGAACAGATGAAAGTATAAATAGATTTAGAACCATTGCTTTTCAAGAAAGGAAAACCACATATAAAGACTATCGTTGGACAACAAAAGTCAGAATACAAGAAAAGCATATAAATGTATATAATTTTTACCCTATTTATGATTGGAGAGTAGAAGACATTTGGGGAGCAGTTAGTAAACTTGACCTAAAATATAATGAAATATATGAATTAATGTATAAAAATGGTTTAAGTATATATGAACAAAGGCTGTGCCAGCCATATGGAGACGATCAAAGAAATGGACTAGATCAATTTAAGGCATTAGAATATGATACATGGTCTAAAATATTAAATAGAGTAAATGGTGTTAATTTTGGAAATATATATTGTAAAACAACTGCTTTAGGAAATATACGCTCTACTAAACCTGACTTTATGACATGGCAAGAATATACAGTTTTTCTTTTAGAGAGTATAGGAATTTATAATAAAGATTTAATGATCCATTATTATAAAAAAATAAGAAAATTTATTGCATGGCATAAAGATAAATTTGGAATAGATATTAAAGACATACCAGAAACGGCAGAAACTAAATTAGAAAATCAAAAAAAAGCAATTTCATGGAGAAGAATTGCAAGGGCTATTGAAAAGAATGATTTTTATTTAAAAAGATTATCATTTGGTCAAACAAAAACAGATGACGAGAAATTACAACAATTAACACATAAATGGGATAATTTGTTAAATAAAACTACAAAAACAGATGACAAAACGTTAATAAAATTAATAGAAGATATGGATGAGTAAAACAAATTCTTTTTTATAATATACTAGGCTATTTTGGGGTGAATAGGGAAAATCAATTGAAAAACATAGGGGCACGGGCATCGTGCCCTTTGTTGTAATAGGAAAAATGGACTTTTAGAATATATTCCACATTATAGTGGTCTCTACTAAAGGGCGACCTATGTGGCTTTTGTTCTTATATAGGAAAAATCGATTTTAAATTATAGGGGAGAGCATTGCTCGTCAGCGTGGCAAAGCCACATTTAAAATACCCTCTATGGTACTACTATTACCTTTTAGTTCCAACATAAACAATTCTATTATGAGGGTTATATGTATCTTTAGATAGTAATGTCTTCGAAACAACATTACCATTTTGCTTTAATACTCTATAAGCTACTGAATTACATCCATTTGAGCCACTTTCAATAACTTTAGTTTGGCCAGCTTCAAGGTAAGAAACCTCTTTAGTAATTGTTTTATAAGGTATATAGCTTGTTATATAAGCTTCTATTTCAACTTGATAATCATTTTCCTCTTTTAAACCAAATATTTTAGTAGTTATTATACCGCCAGAATTTATACATGATACTTTAATAGGGTATTTTCTATTATTTTTAAATTTAAAATCTGGCCCACCCCAAGAAACAGTTGCATCTGTTCCAGCTTTTACATAACCAGGGTTAAAACCATGATTGTGCCTTTCAACTATTTCAAGGTTTGAAAGTAAAACAGAATTATATAATGTAGAAGAAACTTGGCAAATACCACCACCAATACCAGTAGTTACCTCTCCACCTGCATATACAGCAGCACTTTTAAAGCCAGCAGCGGCAGTTCTTTTTCCTACAGTAATGTTATAAGAAAATGTTTCTCCAGGTAATATAACAATACCATCTATTTTAGAAGAAGCCAGTTTAATATTGGTAGTTCTATTAACGTTTTTTGTACTATAAGAAGTAGAGAATGTCGCTAGTAAATCAGGAAATGCCTCTGTTCCTATTTGATTAGTAGTAATATTGGGCTTTGTTATTTTTAGAGGAATTGCATAACTTTCCATATCTTCTTTTAAAAGCTGTTTAGCCTCATCTATAGTTATTCCAAAATCTATTCCATCTACATGTGGATATACAGTAAATGGATCCTTAGTATAATATGCATCTTTAGGCTCTTTATAAATTTCAGAATGAATAGAATCTATATTAATATCTTTTGTGATACAATTAACAACAGGAATATCAATATTTTCATTGTTTGTATTAAAATCATTTATATAAGTAATAATTTTTAATTTAAGAATTTCTGTATCTATAGTTACTCCATTTTTACCTTTAGTAATAATTAGATTATTATTTTCTACATAATAACTAGGCTCTACTAATTTATCAGGAAAATTATTATTAATTTCTAACGCTAAATTATTAATTAAATCTTCATTATATGAAAAACTAGGAAGTATGTCTGTTTTATATATTAAACAAGATAATATTTTAAAATTATTTACAAAAATATTACTCTCTTTTCCAATTGCATAAGCTGTATCTATACTAGAAGTTATATCAAAATTAACTCCAAGTTGCTCTGCTGAAATAGTAGTACTAATATCATTATGTGTAAGATTAAAAGGAGTTGTAAGTTTTTGAGTTATAATAGTTTCAACTTTGTTATATGCCTCTTCTTTTGTTAAACCAGAAACATCAATTCCTTTTATAGAAACACCTGAAACAATAGTATTTTTATTAATATTTAGTAAAGCAAAGATTGTAGAAAATAAAAGTAGCATAAAAATTAATAAAATACTAATAACAGGTATTAATATTTTAATATACTTCTTATTCTTTATATTTTTAAGTATTTCATCATTATTTTGATTTTCAATAACATTTTCAGCATCAATAATATCTTCTTCTGGTATTTGAATTACATCAGTAACATTTTCTTCTTTGGAAATTTCTTGCTTAGTAGTAACAAATTCTTCTTCATTAATGTTTTCTTTAGTATCAATATTATTTTCAAATTCTTTTTCTTCAATTTTATCCATTTTTCAACTCCAAAAAACAAAATAATTTATAATTTTACAAATACATTAAACAATAAAAAATATAATTTGTAAATACTATTTATAAATTATATATGTAAAAATAAATGGTTATATATCAAAAAAAAGGAAATAATAAAAAAAAGTAGAAAGAAATATATAGGTAAAAACTAAAGAAAGGATGATAAATATGACAGAATCAGAGAAATTAAAGGAAAGTTTATTTAGAAAAACAGAAACAGGTTGGGAAGGGCTAGAAGAAAATGTAAAAAATAGTATATTCACATTTTGTGATAACTATATAGAATTTTTAAATAAATCAAAAACCGAAAGAGAAATAGTAAAAAGTGTAAAAAAATTAGTAGAAGAAAAAGGATTTAAAAATATTCGTGAATATTCAAATTTAAAACCAGGAGATAAAGTATATTATATTAATAGAGAAAAGAGTATGTACTTAGCAATAATAGGAAAAAATAATATAGAAAATGGAATTAATATAATAGGAGCACATGCAGATTCACCAAGGTTAGACTTAAAACCAAACCCATTATATGAAGATTCTGGTTTAGCATATTTAAAAACACATTATTATGGAGGAGTAAAAAAATATCAATGGACAACAATTCCTCTTAGCATGCATGGAGTAATAGTTAAATCAAATGGAGAAAAACAAGAAATAAACATAGGGGAAGACAAAGAAGACCCAATATTTACAATAACAGATTTACTTCCACATTTAGCAGCAGAGCAAATGGAAAGGAAATTAAAAGAAGGCGTAAAAGGGGAGGAACTAAATTTATTAGTAGGTAGCATACCATATAATGGAGAAAGCATGTTAGATGCGGTTAAATTAAACATATTAAAAATATTAAACGATAAATATGGAATAAAAGAAATAGACTTTGTAAGTTCAGAAATAGAATTAGTACCAGCATTTGGTGCAAGAACAATGGGGCTTGATAGAAGTATGGTAGCTGGATATGGTCAAGACGATAAAGTATGTGTGTATACATCAGTAAGAGCATTACTTAATATAGAAAATCCACAAACAACAGCAGTATGTATTATATCTGATAAAGAAGAAATAGGAAGTATGGGAAATACAGGAATGGAGTCACATGTATTTGACACATTCATTTCTGAATTATTAAATAGATTAGGAACAAATAGACCAAACCTATTAGATCAAGTATTTTGTAATTCAAAAATGTTATCAGCAGATGTTGATGCAGCATATGATCCAATATATGCTTCAGCCTATGAAAAAAATAATTCAGGATTTTTAGGAAGAGGTGTAGGACTAAACAAATATACAGGAGCAAGAGGAAAATCAGGAGCCTCTGATGCAAATGCAGAATTTGTTGCACAAATAAGAGGAATATTTGAAAAAAATAGTATAAAATATGAAGTTGCAGAATTAGGTAAAATAGATATAGGTGGAGGCGGTACAATAGCCTATATTCTAGCCAATAAAGGTGTAGATGTAATAGACTGTGGTGTACCAGTACTTTCAATGCATGCACCATATGAAGTAACAAGTAAATTTGATATTTATGAAACATATAGAGCATATGAAGCTTTTTGGGAAAATTAAATAATATATATGTAAATATTGTGTAATAAGGTGACCGATTTTGCTAAATTACACAATTTTTTTACTATAGTCGACAGAATTCGACACAAATTGTTAGCATAATGTTGTATAATAAAAGAAAAGTAAATTGTTGAATAGTAATATTTAGGCTAACTGAGCAAGAGGCATATATCTAATAATTATGGATGTGTGGTGATGATGAATGGAGAAAAAATTAAGCAATGAAATAAGAGATTTGCAAAATAAATTAAATAGTGGAATACAAAATGATAAGCTAGATAATTTAAAAGCAATAGAACTAAGTAATAAAATTGATAAATTAGTAAATGATTATTATTTAGTATCCATGTATGGAAGAAAGTTTCCTGCTAACAGTAATATGAAGAAATATTATGAATTAAGTTATAAAGAATTAGTAAAATTAACAATGCAAAATAATAAATTTCCAAGTTTAGAAGAATGGAATAAATATGCAAAAGAAAATAATTTATTATCATCAGAATCTATAAAATGTATATCAATGCTTGAATGGAAATATTTAAAATTAAAAGTAAATAAACAAATTAGAATTAGTAAGAATTATTAAAAACAGAAAACATCCCAAATTACAGTAATGTAAATTGAGATATTTTTTCACTATGCCTTATATTTGAGTTTGGATAAGGCTGTTTTGGTGATCCAGGAGGGATTCGAACCCCCGACCCACGGATTAGAAATCCGTTGCTCTATCCAACTGAGCTACTGAACCAAGTATCAATTGCATAAATAATATTAACACTATTTTACAAAAAAGTCAATAAAATAGAAACAATTTTTTAAAAAACTTTTATAAAATTGTTTCCATCTTACAAAAAGTTACATCATATTGTATAAATTATACTAATAATTTAATATAATTTATTTAGGTAATACAATTTTAGAATCCTTTTTTCTAGCTCTATACAAAGTAATTTTATTTCCTACAGTTTGTACTAAAATAGAATTAGTTGAATTAGCAATTTCATTACCTAATAATTTAGCATTTGCTGGTGCTGTTTCTAATACAGAAATTTTTATTAATTCTCTTGCTTCTAACGCATCAGAAAGCTGACTTATTAGGTTATCAAAAATACCACCTTTACCAATTTGAAAAATAGCATCTATACTATTTGCTAAACCTCTTAAATAGGCACGTTGTTTACTTGTCATTTTTATTCTCCTTTCCTTCTAAACAAATTTTACATATATTTTCAGTAGAATGTACCTTGGCTAATTTGATAGAATTTTGTTTCATAATATTTAATTTATTTTCATCACTTAAAATACTATTTATAATAGCAGTCGAATTTGAATCTTTTTTTATCCAAATACCAGCACCTTCAGCTTCTAAAAATTCGGCGTTTTGTTCTTCTTGACCTGGTATTGGATTAATAATTATCATAGGAAGTGAGCTTGCCAAACTCTCACTAGCCGTCAGTCCACCTGGTTTTGTAATAA
This sequence comes from uncultured Clostridiaceae bacterium, assembly GCA_948444845.1. Taxonomy (GTDB): domain Bacteria; phylum Bacillota; class Clostridia; order TANB77; family CAG-508; genus UMGS1663. Next base: position 6,687 of record CAOJVB010000003.1, read on the forward strand.
CTAAATCTGAAATACTCATAAGTTCAGGTACTTTATTGGTAAAAGGAAGAACTTTAATACAGTCTTGTTTGTTATTTTCTAATACAATATTTTCAAAAGCCATTTTTAATTTTTTATTTCTACCAGCAATAGCAACAACTTGAATATTATAATTACTTTTAGCAAGAATGTTTAAAATATTAATTGTTCTATTTTTACCAATTCCATATTCACCACCGCCGAAAAAATAAAATAGTCTTTTTATTTTTAGATAATCCAAATTCTTTTAAAATTTCATTTTTATCATATTTTTCTAAAAAACGTTCAGAAATAGGAATCCCAGTAACATATATTTTATTTGCATTAATATCATTATTTTGAATAACTGTATTTTTCATATTTTCATTTGAAACAAAAATATAGTCAGCAAATTCACTGCCAATTAGCCATTGATTGTGTGGAGCAAAGTCAGTCATAACAGTAGCTAAGGCGCAAGTAGTTTTACCTTTTTTCTTTAAATAGCTAGTCATTTGAGAACCAAAAGCATGTGTAGAAATAACAATATCTGGATTAATCTCTCTAAACAATTTAGCCATTTTTACAGCCATTATTTTATTAGAAGTAGAACTTACCTTTGCTATAAGTCCATTTTCAGATTTATAATAAACCTTACCCCATGTCCAAGGTGCTTTTTTAGCCATTTCCTTATATGCAGTTGTAGTAACCTTTTCAAAAGCTTTATTAATATATTTAACGCAATCTATCATATATGTTTGTGTATCTGTATAATTATCATCAATATATTGCTTAATAGATTTAGCAGCAGAAAAATGACCACCACCATATGATGCATAAAAAATTAAAATTTTTCTCATAATTAATCTCCAATTACAAATATTTTAAACTATGAACTTTAAAAAAGTTAAATTAGTATAAATATTATTAAGTTTATTTTTAATATAATACCACAAAAATAAAAAAAATACAAATAAAAAGATATGCTAATTAACATATCTTTTTATCTCTTATTCAATTTTTCTAAGTAAAACCACTTGTGTATGACCGTATTTTTTTGATAGTCATATATCACAGTCCTTTCTTCCAAACATCGCACACCTGCGATATGCACCGGAAACTGCCGCAATTTAATTTAAAATATAATTGTTAAAATGCATTGGACTACTTCTCATGGTGTTTACCTCCTTTATAAAGTTTTCAATATACATAGTCTCACTCGAGAACTAAACTTATTATAATACAATAGTAAACATAACGCGATACTTTTGGCAAAATTTTTTAAAAAAATTTTTTGCAAATAGACATAAAAGTTATAAAAACGTTGATATATATAGGATTTTACGAAATTAAAAAAATATAAAATTTTGAGAATAAAAACCAATAAAAAAGGAAAAATAAAGGTAAACAACGTAAAAATGGAGGAAAAAGAAAAAATGAAAAAGAAAAAATTATTAATAATATTTTTAATATTATGTGCAATTTTCTTTATAGTTATAAACATAGATGTAAAAAATGTGGAAAACTCATCTGTATATGCAGCAAAAACTTCATCAAGCACATCAGATTTACAACTAATGGCAAGAGCAATAAATGGTGAAGCAAGGGGAGAACCATATGAGGGGCAAGTTGCAGTAGGGGCAGTTATTTTAAATAGAGTAAAAAGTTCAAAGTTTCCAAACACGATAGCAGGAGTAATATACCAAAGTGGAGCTTTTACAGCAGTAGCTGATGGGCAAATAAATGTAGCGATAGCTGAAGGGTCAACAGTATTAAAAGCAGCACAAGACGCTATGAATGGATGGGATCCAACAGGAGGAGCAATATACTACTTCAACCCAGCAACAGCAACAAATAAATGGATATGGTCAAGACCATTAATAAAAACAATTGGAAAACATAGATTTTGTAGTTAAAAAATTGTCAATAGGGACGGAGCTTTTTGACAATTTTTCTGTCAAAGAGACAGACCTATTTAACAAAAAAACAAAAAGGGTGTCCCAAGTGACAATAATGTTGTCAAAGATCTCTGTCCCCATTGACACCCATTGACATCGATAAGAAAGGAAGAATTTTAATATGAATATAAAAGAAAAAGTATACGATTGGAAAGATAGATTAAAAGATAGGCATATGCTTACTCTAGTAGTAACACTAGTCACTGTAATAGCAGTGCTTGGATTATACACATATAAAAGAGAGAGAACATTTAGACAGGCTACTGAAAATGATTATAATATGGCCTTTTTTGAACTTGTAGATTATGTACAAAATGTTGAGACATATCTTGCAAAATCATTAATATCAAGTACTCCCGAGCATGGAGCAGAAGTTTTAACACATGTGTGGAGAGAAGCAAACTTAGCTCAGGCATATTTAGCAATGCTACCAATGGGGTCAGAGGAACTTAGCAATACATCTAAATTTTTAAATCAAGTAAGTGATTATAGTTTTAGTTTGTCAAGAAAAAATATATATAATGAAGCTTTAACTGAGGATGATTTTAATAATTTGAGAAATTTGCATAATTATAGTGTAGAGTTAGAAAATACATTAAATCAATTATCAGCAGATATGAATGATGGAAGAATAAAATGGGGAGAATTAACTAAAAAAGGAAGTAGTGTATTTGCAACGCAGGTTAGCAATATATCTAAAGATAGTTTTAGTAACTTAGAAGAAAATTTTCATGAATATGCAGGTTTAATATATGATGGGGCATTTTCAGAACATTTAACATCATCAGAAAAGAAAGGGCTAACAGGAGAGAATATTGATGAAGAAAGAGCAAAACAAATAGCAATAGAATTCTTTGGAAATGAGAATATAAATAAAATAGAATCTAATGGAATTTCTGAAAATACAAATATGCCATGTTATGATTTTAGAGTAACATTAAATGGTGAAAAAGATGATAAAAATAATGCAATAATATCAATAACACAGAAGGGTGGACATGTAGTATTTATGAACTATAATAGAAATATAGAGGCGACAACTATATCAGATGAAAGAGCAGATGAAATGGGAAAAGAGTTTTTAGCAAACCATGGATTTAAAAATATGAAAGAAACATATTATTTAAAACAAGATGGAGTTATAACCATTAACTATGCATACTCTCAAAGCTCACCAAATGGAGAAGTAACAATGTACCCAGACCTAATAAAACTAAAAGTAGCCTTAGATAATGGGCAAGTTTTAGGAATAGAAACAACAGGATATTTAAACTCACACTATGAAAGAGAAATAGGAAATATAGGAATAACAAAAGAAAAAGCAAAAGAAAGTTTAAATAAAGAGTTAAATATAGAAAGTGAAAGCTTAGCAATAATTCCAACACAATTCCAAACAGAAATATTATGTTGGGAATTCAAAGGAAAAGTAGATGATACAGAATTTTTAGTTTATATAAATGCAAAAACAGGAAAAGAAGAAGACATACTTGTAATAAGAGATACTCCAAATGGAACTTTAACAATGTAAAAAAATACGCACGCTAGGGACGGTCCTTTTCGTTCCGATTTCGGAACGAAAAGGACCGTCCCTAGCGTGCGTATTTGTAAAATTTTGGCGAAAAAATGAACTTTTTACCTTGACATATATAGTTATTAATAATAAAATTATAATAACTAGGAGGATAAAATGGATTTATTAGATAATATAAACAACATACCTCGCAAAAGTACAAAAGAAGCATTAAATTATGAAGTAAAAGGAAAAAAAGGAATAAACAAATTATTATTTGACTTTGAAAAAAGTTGTACTTTTAGGCATGGAGATAAAATAACCAACTTAATAAAAGCAAGAATTTTAGAGAATTACAAAAAAGGAAGTTCTAGTTCACCTGATAGTGCAAAATACATATGTTTTGAAATTCCAGAGTTTATGTGCCTAGAAGAATTAATAAATAGTTCTATATTTGATACGTTAGAAAAATTTGGAAAGCTTAAAAATCTATTAAATAGTGAATATAACCATTTAGGAATTATATATATAAATCAAGATGGAAAATATGAACTATATAACGCAACTAATGAAGTTTTACAGTATGTAAAAGAAAATTTAAATAGAGAAATTACACAAAGCCAGGAATTATTTTCCAAAAGAATAAGAGGTCAAGAATTTAAAACAAGAATTTCTAAACCTGTAAATGAATACATAGAGGAAAAACAGCAAATAATAAATGAAAGAAAGAAAAGTGTATCTTTAGAAGAGCAATATAGATATAAAATAGGAAATGAAGTATATACAGATTATATCGGAACTGATGTGACAGAAGGAAAAATACTAAGAATAAATAGATTAAAGCAAATAGATAACACTAATGATGAAAAATTATATTCAGCTTTTATAGAAAAGAAAGGCGAAGAAATAGAAGAAGAACCTATAACGATTGGACAAATTCCAAAAGGTTTCCCAATATTATTTACACTAACAACTACTTTAGAAGAGTATATAAAAAATGGTGATGAGAAAGAAATAACAAAAATTTTACAATTAATTACAGATTTACCAAAAGAAAGACTAAATATAAATGATGTGATATATATTGGGGGAATTGATGCACAAGGAAATATACATAGAAATATGGAAGATTGCTTAGAAGAAACAAAAGAAACAATAAAGGTACAACAATCTAAATATAAAACCATGATAAAGAAAACTGAAATTTCGATAAGATAGGTCAATGAGTAGAATAAAAAAATTTAAAGTATCTCCTAAATTTAGCTTTTTTAGAATATTTATAAAAGTATAATAAAAAGAATTAAGCAAATAATATTAATAGAAAAACAGTAAAAAAAGTGCTTACAAGTAATTTGAAAATTTATATAAATTATATAATGACTAAGAATTATAACAATTAATATATAAATTAAAATTACAAAAGCAAATATAATAAAAAATAATGTTTTTCTAAAGTTAGGAGGTAACTAAAATGTCTAGAAATAGGAACTCGGTTATGTCTGAAAATTTAAAAGAAGAAATTGCAAAAGAGTTAGGAGTATATGAACAAGTAAAACAAGATGGAGGATGGGGAAATGTATCATCTAAAACTTGTGGTAATATAATATCTAAAGCAATAGAAATAGCAAATAGAAGTGTCGAATAGTAAATTATAGTAAATGAGCGGTTATAACAATCGCTCATTTTACTTGCAAAAATATATTAAAAAGCATATAATTTATCATAAACAAAACATGAATATGTTTTGTTTTTTAAAATACAATATAAAAGAGGAGAAAGTATGAATAAAAATCATATAATAAGAATAAAAGATATTTTAGAAGTAACTAAAGGAACATTAATTATAGGAAACAAAAATGAGGAGTGTGAAGAATTCACAAAAGATACGAGAGAAATAAAAGGAAAAGAAACATATATTGGTCTAGTAGGAGAAAAAATAAATGGAGGAATTTATTTTGAAGATGCATTTAAAAAAGGTGCTAGTACAGTAATTATTGAGAATATTCAAATTACACAAGCACAAAAAGAAAAGTACAAAGGAAAAAATATAATAATTGTACAAAATACATTAAAAGCACTTCAGCAAATAGCAATATTAAAAAGAAAATTATATAATGATAAATTGAAAGTAGTTGCCATAACTGGAAGCGTAGGAAAAACAAGCACAAAAGATATGATAGCAAGTGTATTAAAACAAAAATACAAAACTTTAAAAACAGAAGGAAATTATAATAATCATATAGGTGTTCCACTTACAATACTAAAACTTAAAGAAGAACATGAAGTAGCAGTTGTAGAAATGGGAATGAATCATTTAGGAGAAATAAGCATTCTTACAAATATAGCAAAGCCAAATCTTTGTGTAATTACGAATATAGGAACTTCACACATAGGTAATTTAGGTTCAAGAGAAAATATACTAAAAGCAAAATTAGAAATACTAGAAGGAAATGAAGAAAAAGAAATAGTAATAAATAATGATAATGATTTATTACATAAATTTTATAATGAAAAAAATGATGAAATTAATATAATAACATATGGAATAGAAGAGAGAAATAAAATATACGCTACAAATATAATTCAAAAAGAGGAAAGCAGTAAATTTATATGCCATATAGAAGACGGAAAATTTGAAGTAGAGGTTCCTGTTGCAGGAATACATTTTGTAGAAAATAGCTTAGCAGCTACAGCAGTAGGAAAAAAAATGGGACTTACAAATGAAGAAATAAAAAAAGGAATAGAAGCATTTGAATTAACTAAAAAAAGAATGGATATAGAAACATTAAAAAATGGAGTAAAAATAATAAATGATACCTATAATGCAAGTTTAGAATCAATGAAGGGTTCACTGCAAAATCTTGCCCAATACAAAAATAGAAAAATAGCAGTATTGGGAGATATGTTTGAATTAGGAAAATATGCAAAAGAATTACATGAAAAGGTAGGAATAGAAGTATATAAAAATAATATAGATATATTAATATGTGCAGGAGAAAATGCAAAATATATAGCAAATAAAGCAAAAGAAGAAGGAATGCCAGAAGAAAATATTTATTATTTTAAAGGAAAAGAAAATATTATAGAAAAATTGAAACAAATAATGAAAAAAGATGATGTAATTTTATTTAAAGCTTCAAATGGAATGAAATTTTTTGAAATAGTCGAAAAAATAAAAGAAGAGCAGTATAGAATTGGAAAATAAAATTCCCAAAAGTGACAGATACCCCAAAAGGAAACGTCCCCAATGGGAACAAAGTGGAAAACAATGGGAAAGAGAGGAGAAACCATGAGTAAAATAAAATTAGCAGTAGTTTTTGGAGGTATGTCCACAGAACATGATGTTTCAATAGTATCAGGGACATCAGTTATAAAAAACTTGAATAAAGAAAAATATGATATACACCCCATATATATAGGAAAAACAGGTTGCTGGTACACATATACACCAACTAAAAGAGTATATAAAGTAGGGGATAGTATCGATAATATATCATCTCTAAGTAACCCCATACAATACTTAAGTCAAATGGACTGTATATTTCCAGTATTACATGGGCTATATGGAGAAGATGGAAGCATACAAGGTCTATTTGAATTAACAAAGGTTCCATATGTAGGATGTAAGGTTTTGGCTTCAAGTATTTCAATGGATAAAGTATATACAAAGGTAATATTTGAAAAGGCAGGACTTGACCAAGCTAAGTACATATATATAAGAGAAAATAATGGAAAATACATTTATGTAGATGAAAACTTTAATGAAACTATATGTACATTAGAACAAGTAACTAAAATAATAGAAGAAAAACTAAAATACCCAATGTTTATAAAACCTTCAAATTCTGGGTCTTCAGTAGGAATAAATAAAGCAAAGAATACCCAAGAATTAAAAGAAGCGGTTATACATGCAACTAAATTTGACAAGAAAGTATTAATAGAAGAAGGTATAAATGGAAGGGAAGTAGAATGTGCAGTTCTAGGAAATGAAGAAGTAGAGGCTTCATGCATAGGAGAAGTACTTTCAGCAGAAGACTTTTATAGTTTTGATTCAAAATATAAAAACAATGTATCAAGAACTCAAATACCAGCATATATACCAAAAGAAATATCAGATAAAATACGAAAAAGTGCTATAAAAGCATTTAAAGCAGTAAATGGAAGTGGACTTTCAAGAGTAGACTTTTTTATAGAAAATGAAACAAATAGAATTATAATAAACGAAATAAACACATTGCCAGGTTTTACTAATATAAGTATGTACCCAAAACTATTTGAGGCAATTGGCGTACATTATAATGAATTATTAGATAAAATAATTGAATTAGCAATGAAAGGTTAATTAGTATTTTTCGCTATTTTAAGTTGAGATTGTAGGAGTGAGCAGTACTCGTCAGCGTAGCAAAGCCGCTTTTGCTCTAATTAAAATAAGGGAAGGAATCCATAAAAGGGATTCCTTCTTCTACTTTTTTAATAAATTTTAAAAACATATCAATCTTTAAAAATAAAAATATCATTAGGAGTACACTCTAAAATTCTACAAAGCTTTTCAATAGTTTCAAATCGAATACTAATAGTTTTATTATTTATCATATCTGTAACAGATTGAAAATCGCTTTCCATTTGTTGCACTAACCAATATTTAGATTTATTTTTCTTAGCTAATATGTCTTTAACATTAAGATAAATCATATTAACACCTCTATTTTATTTTAAACAAAAATCTGTTATATATTAACTAATATTAAACTTGACTAAGTTATAACATATGTAGTAAAATATAACCAAACCTAAAAATAGAAAAGTGAATATAGTAATTAAATTAGTTATTTATATGTAGCTTAAGAACTTTAGCATTTATTCGAAGAAGAATTATTACCATCAATTGAAAGAGTGGCCAAACTATCTCCAATAATAGTAAAAAAACCAGAAAGAGCAACTAATTCATCAGATGTAAAACTTTGAGATAACCATATTGCAATAATGTTAGCGAGAGTAACTAATTCACATCCATTTAATTCACTTAAACAACTCATACAAAAACCACCTTATTACATAGATTATGAAGAAAATATATAAATGAAAGTTATCCAACAAAAATATTTTTAAAACACAAAAGTGAAATCGCCATGAGTGCCTTCGAACGCTGAAAACCTTACGGTTTCAATTTAGAATATAGTATTTAATATTATATGAAAAATCCGCTATAGCGGAAAAATAAAATAAATTATTGAAAATTAGCGTATAAAATTTTAAATAATAAAATTAATAAATCCAACAATTCCAAAAATAATAAACAATATACCAGACAATTTTGTAACTACACCTTCAGGTATTTTAGAAGACAAAAACCTTCCAAATAAAATAGCAAGCATATCTGAAATAACCATACCAAGAATAGCACCAATTATTAAAAATAATTTTTGATTAGGGTAACTTATACCTAAACCAATAGAAGCTAAAAATGTTTTATCACCTAACTCACCAACAGCAATAGATATAGCAATAATTAGGATATATCCTAAACCAATTTTAGAAAGTTTTAATAGGAAGCTATCTTTCTTACTATTAGTACTTTCTTCTTTTTGTGGCAAAAAAGATAAAATACCGAAAACTATAAAAGAAAAATATGTTATAAACTGCAAAATGTTATGAAGTAGTTCGTTTTCCAAAAGACCAATAGAACTACCAAATAAAATAGCAATACCATGGCTAAAGAATGAGCCAAGAGCTACTCCTATAAGAATTGTAGAAGCTCTTAATTTGGAAGAAAAAGACAAAACTAAAAGCTGAGTTTTGTCACCAAGTTCAGAAATAAATACTAATAAAAAAGCAATTAAAATAGGGTATAAAAAGTTCATATATATTCTCCTTTGGTTAAATATATTATAAAAAACAATACTTTAGAACAATAGCACGCAAGGGACGGTCCTTTTCGTTCCGATTTCGGAACGAAAAGGACCGTCCCTTGCGTGCTATTTGTAAATTCTATGTGAACACTATTGCAACAAACAAAACAAAATGATATGATAGGAGCGAAAATTAAGTATAACCTTACGGAAATACATATTTCAAATTATAAATGAGGAGGAATTACTTTGATAGAAGTTAAAAACGTTACTAAAAAGTATGGAAATTTTACCGCCGTAGACAATATTAGCTTTGATGTTAAAGATGGCGAAATTATAGGACTTTTAGGACCAAATGGTGCAGGTAAAAGTACTACTATGAATATGATAACAGGCTTTATAGAAGCTACTGAAGGTAATATTGTAGTAAATGGCTATGATATTTCTAAAAAACCAGGAAAAGCAAAAAAACAAATAGGATATATGCCAGAAGGAGTACCTTCTTATCAAGAGCTTACAACTAAAGAATTTGTAAAATATATGGCAGAATTAAAAATGGTTGATAGAAAAACTAGAAAAGAAGAAATTGAAAATGTTATAAAACAAACAGGTTTGGAAGAAGTTCAAAATAAATTAATAAAAAACTTGTCAAGAGGATATAAACAAAGAGTAAGTATGGCAGGAGCTTTAGTAGGAAATCCAGATGTATTAATACTAGACGAGCCAACAGTAGGTTTAGACCCAAAACAAATATTAGAAATAAGAAACCTTATAAGAGCATTAGGAAAAAAGCATACTGTAATATTAAGTTCACACATTTTATCAGAAGTAAGCCAAGTATGTGAAAGAGTAGTTATAATAAACAAAGGTAAAATAGTAGCAATAGATACACCAGAAAACTTAGAAATAAAAACACAAAATAAAAATGTAATATATGTTACAGTAGAAGGTAAAAACGAAAAAATGTTAAGCATAAAGAATAAAGTAAAAGATATACAAGAATTAGAATATATAAAAGACAATGAAGATGGAACAAAACAATACAAAATAGTATCAGATGAAAAAATAGACCTAAGAAAAACACTATTTGATATTTTACCAAAAGAAGATATAACAATATTCGAACTAAAAAAGGCAGAAGTAAGTCTGGAAGATGCATTTATGAAATTAATAGATGATAGACAAGAAAGTACAAATAGAGAACAAGAAAATATAGATGAAAAACAAGAAAAGAATAAGAAAAAAGATGTAGGGACTAAATTGATAAGCAATACCGCAGAGCAAGACCAAATTTCGCCCGGAGAAAATTCAGAAAAAAAAGAATTAGAAGACAATCAAAAAGAAATAGACAAAGAAAAAGGAGGAAAAGAATAATGTGGGCAATTATAAAAAAAGAAGTTAAAACATATTTCTTATCTCCAATAGGATATGTATTTATAGGAATATTTTTATTAGCATTCAGTATATCATTCAACTTAGAGCTAGGATATTCAAATGGAATTATAGATTTCCAAAACATATTTGTGTATATTTTTACATATTTACCAACAATATTAGTATTTGCATTTTTAATACCAATGATAACAATGAGGTCTTTTTCAGAAGAAAGAAGAAATGGAACAGAGCAACTATTATTAACATCACCAGTTAGTATAACAAAAATAGTTGTAGCAAAATTTATATCTGCTTTAGTTATGGTATTAATTGCATTACTATTTACAGGAATATTTATAGGTATAATATGCTTTTTTGGAACACCAGATATTCCAGCAGCATTAGTCACTTTATTGGGGTTTACTTTATTATGTATGGCTTATGTAGCATTTGGAATATTTGCATCAAGCCTAACTGAAAATCAAATAATAGCAGCAATGATTTCAATAGTAACTTTTGTAATAACATGGGTATTACCTGAATTTATAGCTTCAGGTTCAAATTTTTCACTAATAAATATGTTTTATAAATTTACAACAGGCCAAATAGATATAGCATATACATTAACATATTTAGCATTTACAGTACTTTGCTTAATTTTAACAATAACTGTAATGCAAAGAAGAAAAAGTGCAAGATAGGAGGCGTAAAAATATTAAATGGGAAAAATAATAGAAAAAATAAAAAAGAGTGTTCTTATAAAAAGAACTACAACTATTATATTTATGATAGCAATAGTGATATTATTTATTGCACTAACATTATGGATGAATAGTTTAAACCTAAACCCAATAGATTTTACATCTGAAAAATTATACACCTTAACTGAGACTAGTAAAGAACAAGTAAAAAATGTACAAAATGATGTAAATATATATTTCATAGGATATTCAGAAAATGATGCAATAATAGACTTAGCAAAACAATATCATAATGAAAATAGTAAAATTAATATAGAAGTAACAAATGCAACTTCAAGACCAGACCTAGTAGAAAAATATGGAATAGATAATAATTCTAATGGAATAATAGTAGAAGGAAAAGAAAAATCTAAAATATTATCAACAAATGACTTTTATACATATGACCCAAAAACATATGAACAAATAGATATAACAGAAGAAAAACTAACAAACTCTATATTATATGTAGTAGCAGAAAAAATACCGACAATATATTTCTTAGAAGGATATTCAGAGTTTACTGTTTCTGCAAATATGAACTACTTAAGTATGTATTTAACAAATGAAGTAACAGAATATAAAACATTAAATATAATAACAACTGGAAATATTCCAGAAGACTGTGATACATTAATAATAACATCACCAGAAAAAGATTTTGACGATGTAGCAACAAATGCAATAACTGATTATATAAATAAAGGTGGAAACATATTGTGGTTTAATTTAGCAGTAACCGAAAATAAAGAGCTACCAAATGTAAATAAAATACTTAGTTTGTATGGAATTAAGCCATTTGAAGTAGGTGTTATAAACGAAACAGATAATTCAAGAATGATGTCAGGAGCACCAAGTATAATTATTCCAAATGTAAATTATAATGCAATTACAAAAAATATACCATCAGCACTATTAATAAATGCAAGCAAAATAAACTTTGTTACAGAAGAAGAACTAGAAAGCTTAAAAGTAACAAAAAATACATTGTTAGAAGCAAGTGAAGGAGCATTTTTCAGAACAAACTTCAACATAACAAGTAGTGGTAAACAATCAGGAGAAGAAGAAGGACCATTTATAGTAGGAGCAGAAATGCAAAAGAAAATATCAGAAGCAAATAGCGAAACAGGAGAAAGCGAAAAAAATTCAAAGCTAGTAATATATGGAGAAAACCTATTTATATCAGATTACACACTAACACAAACATCTTCATATCCTATGATATCATATGCATATAATAAGGACCTAGTAATAGATTCAATAGCGTACTTAGTAGATAGACAAGAAGATATAGTAATAAGAAAAGACACAAATACAGTAAACTACACAGCAACAGTAGAACAAGACAATATAATACAAGGAATAATATTTGGAGTACCAGTAGTAATAATATTTGCAGGAATATTAGTATGGCAACATAGAAGAAGAAAGAAATAGAATAAAAATAAAAAACTCTCATAAATTTAAATGAGAGTTTTTTATTTTGTCAATAGGGACGGAGCTTTTTGACAACTTTATTGTCATTTAGGACACTCCTTTTGTTATTTTTTAGCAAGAATGTCTGTCCCCACTGACATAAAAATTGTCAAAAAGCTCCGTCCCTATTGACACCTATTGACAACATTAACTGAAAGGAGAAAAATTTGAAGAACATTTTTAAGGTTATTTTCGTAATTATAGGAACATTGATAGGTGCAGGATTTGCATCAGGAAGAGAAATATATTTATTTTTTGGTAAATATGGAGAATGTGGGAAAATAGCTATTATTTTAAGCGGTATATTGACAGGAATTATAATATATAGAGTTCTAGAATTAACAAAAATGTATGAAATTAATACATATAATAAATTGCTAGAAAAAATAAATTGGAAATATCGAAAATTAAATAAATTTATAAATATAATAGTAAACGCTTTTTTACTTATTTCCTTTTATATAATGATAGCAGGTTTTAGTGCGTACATTGAGCAAACGTATAAAATTCCAATTTATATTTCAAGTATTATATTTGTAGTTATATGCTATATTATTTTCAAAAAGAGTATACAAGGTGTAATTAAAGCAAATGAAGTATTAGTACCATTTTTAATATTATTAATTATATATTTAGGAATAAAAAATTTGCCATATATGCTAAGCAAAAATAGTAATATATTAATTGAAATAAATAATAGAGGATGGTTATTTAATAGCATATTATATGCAAGTTATAACAGCATTTTATTAATACCAGCATTAACAAGTTTGAGAAATTATATAGATAGTAAAAAGTCAATAATAAAAATAGCTATAATCAGTAGTATAATTGTAATAATATTAGCTTTTCTTATTTATGGATTGCTTCTAAGAGGACAGTTTTTTATACAAGAACTAGAAATGCCATTAATAGAAATAACAATGCAGTTTGGAAGCATATTTAAATATATATATGGTTTTGTAATAATAGCTTCAATATTCACATCTGCTATCTCTACTGGATATAGTTTCTTAGGAAATGTAAGTAATAATAAAAGAAAATATAATATTATATTATTAATTATGTGTGTAACAGGAATATTAGTTTCAAATATAGGTTTTTCAAAGCTAGTTGAATTATTATATCCGTTGTTTGGAATACTTGGTTTAATACAGATTTTTATGTTATTAAAAAGAAGCAACTAGTTATAGGAAAAATAAAGTAAATAATAGATAATTAATTCCCAAAAGGGACACATACCCCAAAAGTGTCAGATATCCCATTTGGAAACGTCCCCAATGGGAATGGGAATTTTGCGAAAGTGCTTGAAAAAAAATAACAAAACTGATATAAAATAGGTATAGATATTTTATATTAGGAGTTTTGAATGAAAATAATTGGAATAGATGATGGAGAAAATATAAAAAAAATAAATAAAAAGAAAATAATGATAGTTTCTATAATAACTACAGTTTTACTGGTGCTACTAATTATATTTATTATATATTGCGTTAACAAGCAATTTAGAGATATTATGGATAAATATGTTTTAATGAAAAATGTAATAGAAGATAGTACAAATTCCATTCCTTTAGATGAAAATGAAAATAATAACATATATGCAAATGATAAATACATATCAATACTAAATAACAATACTTTAAAAAACTATAATTCACTTGGAAAGATAGATGGGGAACTTACAGTAGAAATATCTACTCCAATAACAAGTTCAAATGGAAGGTTTTTATTAATTGCTGAAAAAGGCCAAAACAAAATATACTTAATTTCTGGAAATGAAATTATTTGGAAAAACGAGTTAGAGGGAAATATAGATAAAATAAAAGTAAACAAAAATGGATATGTAGCAGTAATTTTATCAGGAACAACGCATAAGTCTGTAATAGAAACATTTGATAGTTCAGGAAAGGAACTATTTAAAACATATTTAGCAAATACAATAGCTATGGACGTTGACATATCATTAGACAACCAATACATGGCATTTTCTGAAATTAATACAGGAGGAACACAAGTACAATCTATCGTAAAAATAATATCTATTCAAAAGGCAAAATCAGCTGAAGAAGGTTCAATTGTATACACATATCAGGAACCTAATGGAAATTTAATAACAAATATAAAATACCAAGAACAAAACAGACTAATATGTATGTATAATGATGGAATATATGCTATTAAAAATGAAACTAATGAAAAAATAGCAAACTTTGTAGAAGACAATGCACGTATAAGTTTTGCAGATATAGAATTAAATAACCACGTATTTAGAGTAATAGAAAAGACATCATTATTAAGTACACAAACCAATATAGAAATAATAAACACTAATACCAAAAAAACAAATATATATAGTTTTGATGGAGCATTAAAAGAAATATGTAGTTATAATGATAAAATATCAGTAAATATGGGATCAGAAGTACACTTTATAAGTACAAATGGCTGGTTAATAAAAAAATATATTTCAAAACAAGAGATTAGAAAAGTTGTAATTAATAATAACTTTGCAGGAATAGTATATAGGGGAAAAATAGAAATAGTAGATATATAGGAGGTTTTAATATGTCATTAATAATAGATTTAATAATTTTAGGTTTAATACTACTTTGTGTATTCTTTGGGTATAAAAAAGGTTTAACAAAATGTGTAATAAAAATTTTATCATTTGTAATAGCAATAGTAATAGCAGTAGTATTATTTAAGCCAATAAGTAACTTTGTAATAAATAATACTCAGGTAGATGATAATATAAAAAATTCAATAATAGAAATAGTATCAGATGATGTTACTGAAACTGGAAAAGTAAAGGAAGATAGCAATTTACCAAAATCTATAGTAAATCATATAAATGAATCTATAGAGACTTCTGTAAATGAAGCAAAACAAACAGTAGTAAACCAAGTTGCAGAACAAATATCAAAAACAGCTGTAAATGTAGGAGTAGCAATTGGTTTATTTATAATAGTAAGAATTGCATTAATATTTGTAAGTGCATTATCTTCATTAATAACAGACCTACCAATAATAAAGCAATTTGATAAGGCTGGAGGAATTATATATGGGTTAGTGGAAGCATTAATAATAATATTTATAATATTTGCAATAATCTCATTTGTAAGTCCAATGATAGAAGGTTCAGGGTTAATTGCAGCAATTAACAAATCAATAGTAGGGAGTGTTTTCTATAACAATAATATATTAATAAATATAATTTTTTAACATAGTAGGTTCCTATTTTATGCCAAAATAGCATTAAGAGAGGAACCTATAATTTCACTCAAAAGTACGAACGAATTTTCATAAAAGCATTGTGAATTTTTACAATTATAATATAATTATACTATTAAGAAATACCAACTACAAAAAGTCAAGCAAAATTTGGAAAAAATTAAAAAAATTTTAAAAAGAAAAAGAAACATCATAAATCAGTAATTTTTAATAATAAAAACTACTGGTAATATATGTAAACGAGAATCTGTTGGTTAGTTATAAATGAACTTAATTTTAATTGAAAAGTAAAACTTTCTTTAGAGAAAGTATCACCACAGGAATTTTTAGCAAAATTAATAAGTTTTTCAGCAGTGCTTATGACATCAAAGAATAGACTAGGAATACTATAGGACATAGAAAAGTTTACAAAATATGTAAATAAAAATTTTGAATAAAATTATTGAAAAAAAATGTTATATTTGTTATAATTTTATCAATAAATAATTATTGGGAGTGAATTTAGTTGAAAAAAGATGTGAAATCAAATGATAAAAAGAAAAGAAGCAAAGTAAGAGTATTTTTTAGAATATTATTATTAATTATATTAGCACTTATAATAGGTTATGGAATTTGGTTTGCAATAAATTATAGTAAACATGTATCAAAAGGAGAGGAAAACCATTATGATCCACTTTCAGCAACAGCATTAGGTATAGACCCAGAAAAATTAAAGGAAGTTGGGAGAATTAATGTTTTAATATTAGGGGAAAGTGGTTATGAAGATGATTATAAATTAACAGACAGTATAATGGTAGCATCATATAACCCACAAACACAGCAAGCCTCTATGTTATCAATCCCTAGAGATACCTATGTTGGAAGAAAAGATAAAAACTCAGCGACACCAAACTATTTAGCAAGCTATAAAATGAATTCAGTATATAGAAATGGTACAAACATACCAGAAACAATTACTAGAGTAGAAGAATTAGTAGGAATAAAAATACACAATTATGTATTAGTAGATACAGATGCTATAATACAAATAGTAGATGCTATAGGAGGAGTTACCTTCAATGTACCAATAGATATGAACTATGATGACACAAATCAAAACTTACATATTCATTTAAAAGCAGGTGAGCAACTAATAGATGGAGCGAAAGCTGAACAATTATTGCGTTTTAGGCATAACCAAGACTGGACAAGTTATCCAGAAGAATATGGAGACAACGACTTAGGAAGAATGAGAACACAAAGAGAATTTATACAAGCAACATTAAAGCAATTAATACGTTTTGAAAATGTAACTAAAGTACTAAATTTATTAGATATAGTATTTAATAATGTAAAAACAGATTTAACTTTGGAAACAATAAAATATTATATACCATATGCATTCAAGTTTAATATGGAAAACATAAAATCCGGAATGGTACCAGGAGAAAGCGAAAAATGTAATGGAATATGGATATATGTTGCAAATAAAAAACAAACAAAGCAAATGGCAGATGACTTATTTACAGACATACTACCACAAGAGCCAGTAACAAATACAATAGAAGGCACAAACAGCAATGAAGAAGATAAAAAACAAGAAAAAATAAAAATAGAATTATTAAATGGAACAGGACAAAGTGAAAAACTAGAAGAAGTAAAACAAAAACTTATTAGAGAAGGTTATGATGTAACAAAAGCTGGTAATACAAACAATACATCAAATAGTGTAATAATAAATAGAACAATGAAATCCAAAAATATAGAAGAAGACTTAAAAGAAATACTAAATATAGACAAAATAAATAATAACTCAAACAATTCAAATGTAGACTTTACAATAATAATTGGAAAAGATTATGAATAAAAAAATAGGGGCACTTTTATTAAAGTTGCCCTCTTTTTTAGTGAATGAAAAAATCAATTCTAAATTGTAGGAGCGGCTATCTGCCGTCAGCGTAGCGAAGCCACTTTTATCTAATATAGAATAAAAATCACCTATACAAATAACCATTTCTCCTATTATACTTTCTCTTTTTCCTCTTTCTCTTTTTACTATTATTATTTAAATTTAATAACCTATATAATAAAAATAGTACTAAAATAACAGAACAAACAGTTAAAAAAGTATTAAATCCATTTGACTCTATAACATCAGAACCAGCTAAAAGCTTAGAAGAATATTCATTTCCATCAATATTATAAGTTATTTTTCCTATAACAGTATTTTGGGAAATAGGAGCTGTTAAATCTGAGTTTATTTCAACTGTAGGAGTTATAGTCATAGTATCAAAATCCTTTTTTATAAGTACAGCTATTTCATCTTCAACAACAACATTCAAATTTTTTGTGCTACTGCTTGCTTTGGCTACTTTAGTAGTTCTTAAAACAGAATTTGCTTCATTCAAAGTTTTAACTGTATAATTTTCAAAAGCATAGTTAAATAAAGAAATACAATCCAAATTTCTTGCAGAAAGTCCATTTTCAGTAGTTCCAGCACCTAAAATGGTAACAATATATTCAATGCCATCCTTCATAGCGGTAGCAACAATACAACTTTTAGCAGGGTTTGTATAACCAGTTTTGGCTCCAGTAGTATATTCATAATAGTAATTATCAACTCTATCTGATGTATCCTTTTTTAATAAAGTATTAGTAGTTCCAAATACTCTATCGTTTTTGTCATACTTATTAGTAGCAGGAAGAGTATAAACGGCCGTACCAACAATTTTTCTAAAAGTTTCATTTTGCATAGCGTAACGCCCCATTAAGCTTAAATCATATGCAGTAGAATAATGGTTGCTATTATGAACACCATTAGCATTAACAAAATTAGTATTCAAACAACCAATTTCTTTAGCCTTTGTATTCATCATAGTAGCAAAGCTTTCCACAGAACCAGCAATATGTTCAGCTATAATAGTTCCTGCTTCATTTGCAGAAGGAATTAAAAGAACATGTAATAATTGATTTATAGTAAGTTCTTCGCCAACTTGAATATTAGCATTACTATAACCGAACTGGTACTGAGAAAACAGCCTCATAACTAGCAGTAGCGACATCTGTTAATTCACAATGTTCTAAGGCAAGAATAGCAGTCATAATTTTAGTAGTACTTGCAGGAAACATTTTTTCATGCGCATTTTTTTCATAAATTATTTTACCAGTTTTAGCCTCCATTAAAAGGCAAGATGGTGAATAAGTAGTTATATCATTTGTAGCACTAAATGTACTTGTAGTGTATAAGCCAAAAAAGGTAATTAAAAGTACAAGTGCTAGTTTTTTTAAATATTTCATATCATTCTCCTTTAAGTAACAATAACGCTTATATAATATATTAAAAAGGGAGAAAATTCAATACTAAAAGGAGGTTTTTTATATTAAAAGTTATAAACAAATTATAATAATATGTGGATTAATAGGGGGAATTATTATTGGAGTGTGTAGTTATTTTTATTTAAAGAATAAAGAAGATTATACTTATTTAGAAGTTTCAAATGAAGAGATAAATTTTACAAATGTTATAGAAGAAGAAAAAACACAAATTGTAGTACACATTACAGGACAAGTTATAAATCAAGGAATTGTAAAGTTAGAAGAAGGGGCAAGAGTAATTGATGCAATAGAAGCAGCAGGAGGCGCAACTAAAGAGGCAAACTTAAGTAAAATTAACTTAGCATATTTATTAGAAGATGGAATGAAATTATATGTTCCAAGTGTAAAAGATAAAGAAGAGGAAGAACAAATTTTAAGCAGTATTACAAACACAAAAGGTGAAAATACTAAACAAGCATTAAAAGTTAATATAAATACAGCAACAAGTGAAGAACTACAAAAGCTTCCAGGAATAGGAGAAGCAATGGCTAGTAGAATAATTACATATAGAAAAGAAAAGGGTAAGTTTAGCAAATTAGAGGATTTGAAGAGTGTTAGTGGAATAGGAGAAGCTAAATTTAATAATATTAAAAATTATATATATATAAAATAATATTTTAAGATTTATTTCACATAATATGAAAAATAAATAAAAAGATGATATACTTAGAAAGTTAATAAATATAGGTTTCTTAAAAACGAGTGTTTTAAAGGAGGAAAAGCATATGAAAATTTTAGTAATTGGTGGAAGTTATTTTTTAGGAAGAGCATTTACACTTATTGCAAGTAAAGAGCATGAACTAACTCTTATAAACAGAGGAACATATTCAATGGCACGGTATGGAATAAAAGAGTATAAGGCAGATAGGAGAGATGAAAAAGCTCTACAAAGTATTCCACCTGACAATTATGATGCTATGGAAGTCTTAAGCCAAGTTTCAGAAGTGCCTATAAAACTTGCACCAATAAGTACAAAAGAAGCACTAAAAGAATATGCAGAAGAAACAATATATTTGCCATTTCCAGTAACTAAAGAGGAAGACGAAAGGTATGAAGGAAGCAAAGCTGAAAGAGAACTTAATATACAAGTTTACTAGAAGGTATGACAAAAACGTATAGATGTTATAGATAAGAAGGAAAAAACAAGCGATTAAATTAAATTTAAAAGCTTGTTTTTTATTATAGAGAAACTAATAGATAAGGAGCAATAAAATAAATAATAGTTAATATTAATTATACAAAAGGATTACTTTAGCAAATTCCAGAAATTACAAAGGCAGCTAGTAGCTAGTCAGAGTAGCGAAACCACTTTTTTGTGAGAATTATAATTTTCAATAAATATTAAATGAAACAATATTTAATTTTTACCTCTGAGTAGTTACAATTTAAAAAATTTTTTATAAATGTTCGCTAGACAACAAGTAAAAAATAGTATAGACTATGAATTATAGAAAATGAGAATAAATAGATGTGGTTTGCCTCCAACAAAAGGAGGTGAGGCGTATGATAGAAACACAATTACTAAATATTATATACATATTATTTTATGGATTACTAGGAGTAACTATCGTTGCCTTTGCCTTAATTATAGCATTAGTTATAATTTTAAGCAAAAGCAAATAACCAATAAAAAGACACATCTGTAACCTCACCAAAGTACGATGTGTCAAAACATTTTATAGAGGTCAACCACGTTTGTGGTTTCTCATTTTCTATATTTATTATAAAAAAAAAACAGCAAAATGTCAATAGAAAAGAGGAAATAAAAAGTGCAAGAATTAATAGAAGGATTAAATGATAAACAAAAAGAAGCAGTATTACAAACAGAGGGACCATGTTTAGTAATAGCAGGTGCAGGAAGTGGTAAAACAAAAGTATTAACACACAAAATAGCATATTTAATGAGTGAAAAGAATGTACTACCTTGGAATATATTAGCAATAACATTTACAAATAAAGCGGCAAGTGAAATGAAAGAGAGAATAGAAAAGCTAGTAGGTGATAATGCAAAAGATTTATGGATGGGAACATTCCACTCTATATGTGTACGTATTTTAAGAAAATTTATAGATAGAATAGGTTTTGACTCCTCATTTATAATATTTGATACATCTGACCAAAAAACATTAGTAAAGGAATGTTTAAAAGCTTTAAATATAGACGATAAAATGTTTTCAGATAGAAGTGTATTATCTGAAATTAGTAATGCAAAAAATGAAATGTTAGAACCAAAAGCTTATAAAATAAAATATGATGGAGACTTTAGAAAAGCTAAAATTGGTGAAATATATGAATTATACCAAAAAAGACTAAAAGAAAATAATGCAATAGATTTTGATGACATTATAAACTATACTATAAAAATACTAACAGAAAATGCAGATGTATTTGAATACTATACAGACAAATTCAAATATGTATTAGTAGATGAATACCAAGATACAAACAAAGCACAATTTACACTAGTATCAATATTAGCATCAAGATATGGAAATATAACAGTAGTAGGAGATAACGATCAAGGAATATATTCTTTTCGTGGCGCAGATATTTCAAACATACTAAACTTTGAAAAAGATTTTCCAGGAACTACAATTATTAAATTAGAGCAGAATTATAGATGTACTGGAAATATTTTAAAAGCAGCAAATGCAGTAATTAAAAATAATGAGAATAAATATGATAAAAAACTATGGACAGAAAACGGAGAAGGCAACTTGCCAACTATTTATCAAGGTGATGATGAATATGATGAAGCAAGGTATATAGTAGAACAAATAAACCATTTAAAAACAGAAGAATATTACAAATATTCAAACTTTTCAGTTTTATATAGAATGAATTCTCAATCAAGAGCTATAGAAGATATTTTAAACAGAGAGGGAATTCCTTACAAAGTAATAGGAGGCCTTAAATTCTATGAAAGAAAAGAAATAAAAGATGCACTTTGCTATTTAAGGCTAATTGCAAACACAGCAGATAATCTATCATTAAAAAGAATTATAAATGAGCCAAAACGTGGAATAGGAAAAACAAGTTTAGACAAAATTAGTGAAATATCAGATAGAACAGGAACTTCTATGTATGAAATAATAAAAGAAGCTGATAAATACGAATTAAATAGAGTATTTGCAAACTCAAGAGAATTTATAAACTTGATAGAAGAACTAAGAGCAAAAAAAGAAGAACTTTCAGTATCAGAATTATTAAGTGAAACTATGAAAAAGTCTGGTTACACAAAAGCATTAGAACTTGAAAATACTATAGAAGCACAAACGAGAATACAAAACTTAGAAGAACTTATGACTGTAGCAATAGAATTTGAAGAGCAAGAAGCAGAAAATACATTAAATAATTTCTTAGAAGGAATAACATTATCATCTGATATTGATAACCTAGAAGAAACAGAAGAAATGGTTACACTTATGACACTTCATAGTGCAAAAGGTTTAGAATTCGAGACTGTATTCTTAGTAGGAATGGAAGAAGGAATATTCCCAGGATATAAAGTACTAGGAGAACCAAAAGAATTAGAAGAAGAAAGACGTCTATTTTATGTTGGAATAACAAGAGCAAAAGAACACTTATATTTAACATGTGCAAAACATAGAACAATATTTGGTTCAACAAGTTATAACTCAGTGTCAAGATTTATACAAGAAATTCCAGAAGAGCTATTAGAAGGATATGATAAAATGAAAGGCTCAAAAGAAGATGAATTTAAAGACTCAAGCTATGGATGGAGCTATGGAAATAATTTTGCAGGAAAAGTTAAAACATATAAATTTGATGAAATGGCAGGAAGTCAAAAGCAGGTGGCGGGAAGTATAGCAGTGTTATCCACAAACAATACAAAAAATGTGGATAGCAACAATTCATTTGCTTTTAGAACGCCAGAAAGTTTCTTAAATAATTTAAACAAACCAAAAACTCAAATAGATGTATCAAATTATAAAGCTGGGCAAAGAGTATACCATAAAAAATTTGGAGAAGGAACAATCAACTATGTAGAACGTGAAGGAGAAGACTTAAAAGTAGATATAAACTTTGATAAAGTAGGGCATAAGAGATTAATGGCGAAATTTGCAGGTTTAGAAATACTATAAAAATTTATATAAATGCTTAATGTAGAAAACTGTATATAAAATATATTACAATTATATTACGATTATATTAAAATTGAATTAAAGTTGATTTGAAATATAGACAATTAAAAAACAATAGTATAAAATTAATAACATAAAATATGAAAAATAGTAAAAAATATATAAGTATAAGTTTAATATAAAAAATAGTAAATAAGATATTTAAAAGAGAGGTTTGATATGAGAAAAGTATTAACAAAGGAAAAAAAAGTAAAAATAAGTATATTAATAGTAATAATACTAATTAGTATTTTATTTATATATTCATTATATAAAGTAAATATATTTCAAATACTAACAAAAGGAATAAATCAAGCAAAAAGGGAAGAAATACCAATAGAAACAAAAGCACAGTATCAAATAATGAAAGCAAATGGAGAAGACTACGAAATAGTAATAACAATAGAAAACCAAAATGGAATAGAAAAAATAATAGGTGAAGATTTAAGCATACAAGGTAAAGGAAAAAATAAAATAGCAATAGATAAAAAAATGAAAGAGGGAGAAGAATACAAAATAAAAATAAAAGCAGTAGGAGAAGAAGAAGAAGAATATGTATTAATAGCAACATCTAAACCAATTATAACAATAACAAATATGGACACAACAGGTGATGGAACGACAAAAACAGTAGAAATAGAGTATCCAAACAATGAAAAGTTAAAAAATTATTACAGTTTAGATGATGGAATAACATGGCAAGAATATAGTGGAGAAATAAATGCACTAGAAGTAGAAAATAGAACAATAAATGCAAAAGTAGAAGTAAAAGAAGGAAAAACAATACAAAAAACAGGAGTAGAAGCAGTAATAGTAAGTGATAGTTTATTGTCAGCAGCAGAAAAAGCAGTTATAGGAAATAATAGATATTATAGAATAGCAATAAAAGATGAAGTATACCCAGTACACACATATGTAGAAAATGGTGACACAACATATACAGCTAATAAAAGTTATGGAGATGCTAACGATGTTGGTACAGCAAGTGCAAATGCTAAAAATATGGTATTAGTAAAAGTAAATGGAGACCTAACAATAAATAGTGGAGTAACAGTAACATCATATGGAACAAGTTATGGAGGAACAAAGGGAATGCTACTATATGTAACAGGAAACTTAGAAAACAGAGGAACAATAACAATGACAGCAAGAGGAGCAAAAGCAGAAGGTCAAAATGTATACTTATGGAAAAACGCAGATGCTTCTCAAAGAGGAGAGTACGAATTTGTACCTAAAGTAGGTGCCTCTGGAGGACTGGAGAAGAGTTATGGATTTTTTCCTGACGTAACGTTAATTGGAAACCCAGGAGAAAATGGAACTTCTAGAAAAACAGGAGGAGGCTCCTCAGGAAGTATTCGAATGAGGACCACCACTTCAGTGTCAGGAAGAGGAGGAAATGGAACATCTTACTCTGGAGGAACTGGTAGTGGAGGGGCATATCATGGAACAACTCAGAACGGTAGTGACAATGGAGGAGCAGGAGGAAACTCTATAAATCCCAAATCATGGGGAGGAGGGGGCGCAGGAAACCCAGGAGGGACTGGGGGTTCGATTGCTCCAGCTAGTTGTGGAACAGGTGGGCTGTTAATATTATATGGTAATTCAATAGAAAACAAAGGAACAATATCTTCAAATGGAACAAATGGGGGTATCGACAGCAACGCACCTGGAGGCTCATCTGGAGGAGGAAGTATAAATATATTTTATAATGAAGGTATAACAAAAGGAACAATTTTAGCAACAGGAGGTAAGGTTGCAAGTCAACCTTATGTTCCTGTAGGAGGAGCGGCAGGAGGAAATGGCTGTATATCAGTAGGAACTATAATAGAAGGAACATATTCAGCAAAATAATAAAATAAAAAGGGGATATTTTAACGTAAAAATGTTGAAATGTCCTCCTTCTTTTATATAATAAGAAAGTACGCTATTTTAAGTTAAGATAATGTAGGGGCGTATCCTCTAAGTCTGGCCATGTGGTAAAGTCACTTTTGTTCTATAATATAGAATAAAAAAATATATAAAAATTGTATGAAAATGAAAAAAACGTCTATAATAAAAATAAAAAAGAAAGGAATGATTATATATGGCAAACCTAACACAAGTAGAATTACAAAACTTACGACATTTAATAGGAGCTCATGAAACATCATATCAAAAATTAAACACGTACGCATCACAAGCAGTAGATCCACAAATAAAGCAAATGTTTACAAAATCAGCACAAGAAGCACTAAACACAAAACAAAAATTAATGTCATTTTTAAATAATTAAGGTGCAATATAGAATTAGGATACTTACTTTTGTGAAGTTTATTCTTTCCTAGTTGTATTATTTGAAAGAATAAGTAATTCAAAAGGAAATGTTTCTAATATGTAAAAAATGGAAAAAGGAGAGATTATTATGGATGAAAAAACAATGGTAAACGATATTTTAAGTAATGTAAAGGCAAGTCTTACAACATACCAAATGGCTATTTCAGAATCAGAAAATATACGGTTTAAGGCAAACAATACAACAAATAAGAAATAATGATGAGAGTTTTCAATATGAATTATTTAAAGTAGCTCAAGCTAAAGGATATTATAAGCCAGCTTCACCAGCTACTGTAACAGAAATACAAACTGTAAAAAATGAATTACAGTAAACTTTATAAAATGAAATTATCTACACTAAAATATAATGTGTAGATAATTTTATTTCACAATTATTGCTATTAAAAAAATAAAAAAGTGATAAATATTATGAAAATAAATATATATAAATTAATTTATAATATTGACATAGAAAAAATAATAGTATAAACTTAATGACATAAAAATGAAAAATACAAACATAATAAAAATAAACGAAGCCAATAAAAAAATAATAAATAATATATTTAAAAGAGAGGTTTAGTATGAGAAAAGTATTAACAAAGGAAAAAATATTAAAAATAAGTATATTAATAGGAACAATACTAGTTGGTATTTTATTTATATACTCATTATATAAAGTAAATATATTTCAAATACTAAGAAATGGAATAAATGAAGCAAAAAGGGAAGAAATACAAATACAAACAAAAGCACAATATCAAATAATGAAAGCAAATGGAGAAGACTATGAAATAGTAATAACAATAGAAAATCAAAATGGAATAGAAAAAATAGTGAGTGAAGACTTAAGCATAGAAGGAAAAGGAAAAAATAAAATAGCAATAGATAAAAAGATGAGAGAAGGAGAAGAGTATAGACTAAATATAAAAGCAGTAGGAGAAGAAGAGGAAGAATATGTATTAATAGCAACATCACAAATACCAGTTATAACAATAACAAATATGGATGTAACAGGAGATGGAACAACAAAAGGAGTGAAAATAGAATATCCAAATAATGAAAAGTTTAATAATTATTATAGTTTAGATGATGGAATAACATGGCAAGAATATAGTGAAGAAATAACCGCATTAGAAATAGAAAATAAAACAATAAATGCAAAAGTAGAAGTAAAGGAAGCAAAAACAATACAAAATGTAGCAGAAGTACAAGCAATAATAGTAAGTGATAGTTTATTATCAGCAGCACAAAAAGCAGTAATAGGAAATAATAGACATTACCGAATAGCAATAAAAGATGAAGTATATCCAGTGCACACATATGTAGAAAATGGAGACACAACATATACAACAAATAAAACTTATGGAGATGCAAACGATGCTGGCACAGCAAGTGCAAATGCTAAAAATATGGTATTGGTAAAAGTAAATGGAGACCTAACTGTAAACAGTGGAGTAACAGTAACATCATATGGAACAAGTTATGGAGGAACAAAAGGAATGTTACTATATGTAACAGGAACCTTAGAAAACAGGGGAACAATAACAATGACGGCAAGAGGAGCAAAAGCAGAAGGTCAAAATGTATACCTATGGAAAAATGCGGATGCTTCCCAAAGAGGAGAATATGAATTTGTACCTAAAATAGGTGCATTAGGAGGTACATCGGTAAGTTTGAGCTCAAGCTATAGAACTGGAAGAGCTGGAGCAACAGGAGGAAATGGAACATCTAGAAAAACAGGAGGAGGAGCATCAGGAGCAGTTTATTGTGATTTTACATCAAGTACAGCAACATCAGGAAGAGGAGGAAATGGAACATCCTATTCTGGAGGATCAGGTGGCGGAGGAGCAAGAAATGGCACAAATGCTCAACAAGGAAGTGACAATGGAGGAGCAGGAGGAAATGGAGCACGACCATCTAACTATGGCTCAGGAGCAGGAGGAGGAGCAGGAAACCCAGGAGGAGGTTCATCAGGTGGACAAAGTAACTCGGGAGGAAATGGAACAGGCGGACTATTAATACTATATGGTAATACAATTCAAAACAGAGGAACAATATCTTCAAATGGTGCAGTAGGAGGTTCAGCATATTATGCAGGAGGAGGTTCATCAGGAGGAGGAAGTATAAATATATTTTATAATGAAGCTATAACAAGAGGCACAATTTCCGCAGCAGGAGGAAGTGTAAGTGGAGTTATAGGATATGAGGGATATAGAGGTGGCGCAGGAGGAAGTGGCTCTATATCAATAGGAAATATAGTAGAAGGAACATATTCACCAAAGTAATAAACAAAATAAATGTTATAGATTATAAAAATATATGATAAATAATATTATATTGAGTACTTTAAAAAAAGATATATAAGTAAAAAAATTAAGTAAATATTACAAAGTGAAAATAGTGGAATAGTTAAATATTCCATTATTTTTTTGTTATTATTAAAAAATCAATTTTGGATTAATAGAAAAGTAGTACTTGTTTGCATGAAAAAGTTACTTTTGAATTAATAATGAAAATATAAAAAATAAAAAATTAAAATTTAATAAATTATATTGATAAATGTAAATAAATAAACAATTAAGGGTATAATAGTTAAAGAAGTATAAAAAAGATTTTTAATAAATTTATTGACAGAAAAATAAATTAGTGATAAAAGTAAATAAAAAAACAAAAGAGAGGAAAAAGAAATGGAAAGAAAAATACAAAAAAATAAACTACTAAGAATGGCTATAATATTAATAATAATAGTATTAATTTTTATTATAGGTGCTATTACTATGAAAAAAGCAGGTATTATACAAATGTCTGAGAACAAAATACAAGAATTAAGAAAAGCAGAAATAGAAACAGACATACAAAACATAATAGATACGACAAAACAAGAAATTATGGAAACCCAAGGGAGAGAAGCAACATTAACAGATTTAAAAGAAAAGCTTAGGGAACAAGGATATGACTTAAATGAAACAACTGGAGAAGTAAAATATAATGAACATTATGTAAAAATAAATAGTGACCTAACCATAGCAAGTATAGAAGAAATAATAACAAAAGCAGAATGTAAAATAGCAAATGTAAATGGGGATGAACTAGAAACAGTAATAACCATAGAAAACAGATATGGAATAGAAAAAATAATAACACCAGATGTAACTATAGAAGGTAATGGTAGAGAAAAGGTGGCTTTAGATAGAAAACTAGCAAATGGGGGAATGTATGAAATAAAAGTAAAACCCGTAGGAAAAGATATAGAAGAGCAGTACACAATATTAGCAGAAAAAGTACCTAATATAGTAGTAACAAACAAAGACACTACAGGTGATGGTAGCACAAAAACAGTAGAAATACAATATCCATTAACTGATAACGTTATAAATTATTATAGTTTAGATGATGGAGCAACATGGCAGGAGTATACAGGAGGTTTAAATGTATTAGAAGAAGATAATAAAACAATAGCAGCAAAAACAGAAGCAAAAGAAGAAAAAGTAAAGGGGAAACTTATAGTAGGAAAAACAGGAGAAGAAATAGCATTAGTAGTAAGCAAAAGTTTACTAACGGCAACAGAAAAAGCAATAATGAAAGATAATACACATTATAGAATAGCAATAAAAGATGAAGAATATAGAGTGCATACATATGTGCAAAATGAAGACTTAGTATTAGAACAAAATAAAGCATATGGAGATGGGGCAGATGTAGGAACAGCAAGTGAAAATGCAAATAGTATGGTAATAGTAAAAGTAAATGGAAACTTAACAATAAACAGTGGAGTGACACTAACATCATATGGAACAACATATGGAGGACCAAAAGGAATGTTATTATATGTAACAGGAAAACTACAAAATAATGGAACAGTAACAATGACAGCAAGAGGAGCAAAAGCACCAGGTCAAAACGT
Source organism: uncultured Clostridiaceae bacterium (assembly GCA_948444845.1). GTDB lineage: Bacteria > Bacillota > Clostridia > TANB77 > CAG-508 > UMGS1663. The sequence continues at coordinate 36,541 of CAOJVB010000003.1, forward strand.
ATACTTATGGAAAAATGAAAATAATACCTATGAATATATTCCAAGCGTTGGAGGTTCAGGCGCAGCTGGAAGCCAAGGTGTAACGTATGACAACGGGCGTACAGGAGGGACAGCAGCAGCAGCTTCTAACAGAAGAACAGCTGGAGGAGGCGGAGGCGGAGGCCAAGGCAATTACAACAACGGTACTTTGGATGGACGAGGAGGAAATGGAAGTGCTGGAACGTCATATTCAGGTGGAAGCGGCGGAGGCGGAGGCTCTTATAGCATAGCCTCAAATGCAGCTGGAAATGGAGGAGCAGGAGGAAATGCAAAAGTCAATAGACCAAGTGGAGGCTATTCAGTAGGTGCAGGAGGCGGTGCAGGAAATCCGGGAGGAGCACAAGCAAGCCTAAAAGGAAGTGCACAAGCTGGTTCAAATGGAACAGGAGGATTATTAATAATATATGCCGACACCTTCGAAAATAATTCAACAATATCAGCAAATGGAAGTGCTGGAGGTTCAGCTTATAGAGCAGGAGGAGGAGGCTCAGGAGGAGGCTCAGTAAATATATTCTGCAAAACTAATAATAAAACAGGAACAATAACTGCTACAGGAGGAGCAGGAGGAATAGGAACAAGAGGTGGACAATCAGCAAATGGAGGTGCTGGTGGAACAGGCTCAGTAACAATAGGAAATATATAAACTATAATATATACTAAATATATTAAATAGTGGGATAATTAGACATTCCACTATTTTTTTTATTATAGAAAAGTACGATAGTTTAACTTAAAATTGTAGGGGGCGGCTATTAGCTCATCCGCGTGGCGAAGGCACTTTTATTCTAGTATAGTAAGAATTTATATTTTCTTTAAGCAAATTCGCTGGAGCGTGGACAGCGGCGGCACTTTCTCTACATCTATTTATTTTAAACTATTATCCCTTTAGTTAACAGAAGTGATTCAGAAGTAGGGTAGCCTTTGTGGAAATACCTCGTAGGATAAGCCACCACTGTGCCTGTTATTCTATGGCAAATATTTAAATAACAGAAAAATAAATTATAACTAATTTAAACCAACTTTTGCTATTTAATACACACGAAACTATGCTATTCCCTAGCAAAAGTCGAAAAAGGACATTTTTTGTAAAATAATTATAATACAAATATAAAAAAAGAAAAAATAGATAAAAAAAGCCTTATTTCCGTATAAAAAAGTAAAAGTAAGTGTTTGTAATAATTACAGAATTGGCAATTTCTTTAATTGACTTTAAATCAAAAATTTTTTATAGTAGAGTTACATGAAAAAACAATAAAAGGAGAGGTAAAGAAAATGTCAAAAGAAAAAATTAGAAAAGCAGTAAGCAATAATCAAAATAGAATATTAGCAATGCTTGTTATGATAATTTCTATTTTATTAATAGTAGGCATAACTGTAAATGCTAATAAAAATGATGATTATGCAGTTGAAATTAAAGACAATGGTGAACAAAACATTGCTACAAATGAAGACTATGATAGCGATAATCCAAAAAATTATGATTCTAGCATAACTAAGAAAATAGTAGCAGATACACCAAAAAGTTTAACATATGAGGTGCAAGTTAAAAACTTAGCTCCCAATATAGTGCCAGAGCTAGCTATCGTAATAGATAGTTCTAGAAGTATGGGCATAAATGATATAGATAATAAAGTAAAGGAAAAAGTTATACAATTAGTAACTGAACTTAGAACAAACTCACCAAAAACAAAGATATCTATATCTACTAATACAGGAGTAAAAGTAGGGTTATCAACTCAAACAGTAGATCAGTATACTACTGCTATAAATGGTATAAGCTTTTCAGATGGAGAAAGTGTAGGAAAAGGTATAGACTATGCTACAAGTACACTATCAGCAGGAGATAGAGGAAAATACTTAGTAATATTCTCAGATGCAACTGATTCACTAAAAGAAAAATTAGAAGACTTAACAGTGAATAGACATTTGGAAATATTTTCTATATTAACTGACATTACTAATAATGAGTATGAAACAAGTACACTAATGGGAACAAACCAAATGATAAGTGATGTTCAAGATTTTTCTAATTTATACTATAAAACTAATACTAGTATGGTAGATGTTAAATTAACAGATATATTTACTAGCGAAGTAAATGAATATTTTGAATTTACAGAAGTTTTTAAAGATACTAATGTAGAGATTGAAAAGACCTCGAATGGATATATATTAAAATGTAATGAAATAAAAGCAGGAGAAACTAAAACATATAAATATACATTAACATTAAAAGATGATGCAAAAATAGATGCGGGAAAAATATATAGAGAGTTAAATACAAGTGATAATTTAACTATAGAATATAAAGATAGAGATGAGCAAAGTCATACATACAATATGGAAACAACTCCTACATTTGTAATATGTAAAAAATATAGCTTAACTATAAAAGCAGTTAGTGAAAAAAGTAATGACTTACCTTTAGAGAACTTAGATGTAAAAGTAGTAGGAACAACAGTTACAGGTCAAGATGAAAATGGAAATGATATAGTAAAAACTGTATTTGACGAAACATTAACAACAGATTCAAAAGGAAGAATATTAATAGATAACTTAAAAACATTAGGAGATATTACATTTGAAATAAAACCAATAGTTAATAGGTTTGGATATCAAGAAACATCAGCAACTCAAGTTATAGTACATAATGACCCAACAGGTGTAGGAACAATATGGGCAGAATCAGATATCAGAACACCAGATGTAGATGTTGTAAATAGAAACATAACAGTATTATTACCAATATCAGTAGAAACATATGATATGGAAATAGAAACTGTAGACTTAACCAATAATAACATTAAATTAGGAAATGCAGAATATAGATTAATTCAACCTAAATTAAATAGTAAATATGAAATGGAAGCATTGTATGGAACTTCAGGACCAGATGGCAAATTAGTATTTAAACCAGCAGTAATGACTAAAGATGGTTCATATCAATATATATTAACACAAATGAATAAAGTTCCAGACTATGATCCAATGGGAAATGCTACTATAATTGTAACATTTGAAAATGGAAAAGTAACAAAAATAGCACATCAATATAATGAAAATGTTGAAACAGAACTAATAAGCAATACACAAACAAAAGTAATAGTAGGAAATGCTTCATTACAAGATGATACATTTAATTTAGAAATAAACTTAAGTGATGAATTAACAGGAGAAAAATTATTTGGTGGTATATATGACATATTAGTTGAAAGAACAACTCCAGCAGGAGACCCAGTGTCATCACTATTAAGTGGATATATGACAGATAATGATGGAAAAATAAACATTGAAACACCAGGAACAGGATATATAAGACTAAAAATAGTAGAAACTAGTCCAAAAGCAGGATATGTTGCAGACCCAACTGAAAAGGAATTAACCTTTTTCAGAGATGGTGGAACTGTACAATATATAACAGCTAAAAATCCACCAACAATGGATGCAATAGCAGATTCAGATAATAACAAAATAATAATTAACTTTAAAAGCAAAGTAGCAAATGAGCAAAATAGAATACAAGTACGATTAATGGATGAGCAAGTACATACTGACAATATACCAGGAGTAACATTATCATTAAATAAAGTTGGAAGTTCAGACATAATATATGCTACAACAAATAGAGATGGTATAGCAAACTTCATAATACCAAATGAAGATATAGGAAGCTACCAATATGAAATTGGTTTATTCTCAGCAGTACCAAAAGGATATTTAACACCAGCTACTACACAATTAGGAGTAATAACAGTTACTTATGATGGAACTAGATATATGGTTGATGCAGGAGCAGTAAGTACTAATGTACCAACAATGAATGTAAGCTATAACCAAAGTACTGAAACAGGTTTCATATATCATACTGCACGAGTAGACCTAAGCTTAGATGTAGACCCAGCATATGCATACCAATTAAAAATAAACTTACTAGATGGAAGCACAATGAGAGGTTTAGCTGGAGGAAAATATAGTATATTAATGGAATCAGATGGAGTAGAAGTAAAATACTTATCAGGAAAACTTACAGACAGTAATGGTGACTATACTACAAGGATAGTAGGTGGAGGACAAAGTATAGTAATAACAATTACAGAAACAGCAACATTACCAGGTTATATATTAAATACAACTACTCAAGTAATAGAATTAGAATTAACAGATGCAGGTTATGTAGTTGCAAACAGCTCACCAAATATATATGACCCATCAGCAGGAAGCTATATAGGAGTAACAACATCACCTTCAGGCAAAGAATTTGTATATCATGACATAAACAATAGTAAAACAGGTGCAAACACAATATTAAACTTACATGTAAACAAAATGGACCTAAATGATTTCTTAGTAGCAGGAGTAAGAGTAAAATTAAGCTCACCAACACTACTAAGAGCAGATGGAACTACACTAGACTCTATGTATGATGTATTAGATGATAATGGAACTGTTATAGGAAGAAGAGATTATTATGTAACAGACCAAAATGGATATTTTGAAGAACTAGCAATAAAAGTAAAAGGTGACGAATTAACTAATGGAGAAAGAATAGATTACCTATATATGAATGAACTAGATGCAGACGGAAACATTATACCAAACACAGATATTACATTTAAGTTAACATTTAGACAAAATAAAAACACATATGTAGTAGAAGTAACAAACGTAGAAGCAACTTGGGGAAATAGACTAGTAAAAGGTAAAACATATAGCTCAAGAGAAACAGATGTAGCATACGAAAGTGATGTATACTTAGACATATATACAAACTTCGATGATGTAGGAAACTTCTCAATAGACTTAAAGAAATTAGACAAGGATGGCAAAAAATTATCAGGAGCAAAATATGATATAGTAGTAATGAGACCAGATTCTACAACATTAGTAAGAAGAGATATAAATGTTACAGACAGTGTAGAATTAGATGGAATACTAGTAAGTGAAGGAACAAAAATAGAAATAACAGAAAAACAAGCACCAATAGGATATAATATAAATGAATACACAGAAGTAATAACAATAACAAAAGTAGACTCAATAACAGGTCTAGTAGAATGTAGACTAGAGCCAAGTTCATACACACCATCAAGAGCAACAATATCAGCAACTCAGCCAATAGTAAGTTCAGATGGAAGATATAAACTATGTATTACATTAGATATGATAGATTATGAATCTGATACATTTAAACTAGGAATAACAGCTAAAGATTCTACAACGGGAAATGGAATTAAAGACTATAGATTTAAAGCTGAAACAAGTCAAGGAGCACAAAAGAATTTAGCACCAACCGATAGCAATGGAAAAACTTCAAACTTATTAGGTGCAAACTATAAAATAGATAATTTTGAAGTAATATACACAATAGATACTTTAAGGGTAGCAGACTACTATAAAAGATTAGTAAACCCAATTGAGTTAAAAGTAATATTTGACTTAAATGGAAATGTAAAAACAGCTGAAACAGATGCCGCAAACATAGGACAACCAGGTTATGGAACAATTTGGAGCATAGTAGGTACAAATACAATAGGTGGAAATGATATAGACTTAGACATAAAAATAGACCCATGTGATCCACTAGTAGTAAATATTCAAACAACAGATACAATAACAGGAAATCAATTAACAAATATAGCTTATCAAATAGTACCAAGTGTAAACTTACCAGCAACAGGAAATACACAAATAACAGTTGGATATGTATTACCAGGAGGAGCACAAACATACACAATAAAACAAACAAATGCAGCTTCAATAGGAAATTACAAAGCAGTACCAGAACAAAGAATAAAAGTAACATATGATATAGATGGAAATGTAACAGCAGTAGATGAATTAACAAATGAAGTACACGAAGTATCAATAAATGGAAAACAAATAACAATAAAAATAGATATAGAACCAGAAGTACCATTTACTATGAAAAACGTAGCATACTTCCATAATGATGTAAATATTGGAAATGCAAAATTTGAAATAAGTGTAGATGATGACAATACAAAACAATTACTAACAACTTCATTAGGAGAAGACGTAAAATATACAGGTAAATTTGAAACAGATACAAGCAAAATATATACAGTAAAACAAATAAGTGCAGGAACAGGTTATGCAAAAATAAAAGATTTCCAAATAGAAGTATTCTTTGATGCAGACAGAAATATTACAAAGGCTGAAATAGTAGGAAATAAAGATGTAGGAAATGTAAATGAATTTGTAGAATTTGTAGAAGTAAGTGTAACAAGACCATCAACAGCAGCAGATAGAGGATACAACGGAAATGACAAAGGAATAGTAAATATTACAGTTAAGAGCTACCCACAAGTTGAATTCAAAATTAAGAATGTTGATAGAAGAGATGACACAATAAATCTTCAAGGAACAGTTTATAAAGTAGAATCTACTATAGATACTAGAGATGAAAGCATAGTTACAGGAAGCGATGGAATAGGAACAGCAAAACTAGATAAAAGTGGATATAGCACACACGTTAAATATACAATTACAGAAATGCAACCAGCAGCTAGATATCAAACATTAGCAATACCAGCTGTAATAGATGTAGAATTTAATGAAAGAGGTTATATTGTAAATACTACAATAGAAAAGAGAGATGATGTAGTAACAGTAGTAAGACCAGAAGTGTTTGACCCAGAAGATAACTTTAAATTAGACATAAAAATAAAGAGTAATCCAGAACTTAAAGTAAACATTACAAAAGTAGATGAAGAAGACAATACTATATTAATACCAAATGTAAGTTTTGAAGTAACAGCAAGAATTCTAAAAGACAATTTAGCAGAATTTAGTACAGAAGACCAAGATAAATTAACATTAAATACATCAACATTAACAGAAGAAAACTACTTAGCACAAGTATTGGATAGACTAAAGATAGACAGAGAAGATGTAGAAAGCTTAAGAAAGAGCATAGGAGTTAAAAACGTAATAGAAGAACTAAAGAATAGCAATAATTTAACAGCAGCAGAAGAAGACGAAATAAATTCACAATTAAATGATAACTTAAGAATTAACAAAATAGTATCTTTAGGAAAACGTACAAAAACACAAATAAACCAAAAAATAGCAGAAGTAACTAATAGAACAATTATAGATAAATTAATAGAAGAGGACAAAACTTCTAATGACGCTGTAAATGACCTATTAAACAAAGTTAAAAATCAAATAAGATTAGATGTAGATAATATTGTAACAAATGCAAATGGATTAGGCGTAGCATATATGGATAAAACATTAGCAAATAAAACAATAGAATATACATTAAAAGAAACAAGAAAAGTAGCAGGATATGATTGGTTAGATGAAGTAGTAATATTAGAAATAACATATGATGAAAATGGAAAAATGGTAGCAGATAACCCAGTAAGAGTAGTTTCAGGGGCAATTGATATAACAAATGTAAATCAACAAGGCTTTGAAATATCAGCAACAGTTAAAAATAAACCAAGTAAAGAAATACAAATACACCTATCAGTAGAAGATGTATATGACTCAAATAAAAAACTTGAAGTAGCAAAATTTGATGCATACTTAGTTTCAACTGAAGCAGATGATAGACTAACATTTTCACCAGATAATGACTTTAGAGTAGCATTAGAAACAGGTTCAGTAACATCAGGAACAGGATTAACAACAGCACATGGAGAAGACACAGAAAGTATGGGTGTATATGACAGAGGAGCAGGTTCAAGATTATTAAGACTAGTACAAAAACAAACACCAAGCGCATACTACTTAGGAAATGACAAATTTGATAGTGTTTATCAATCTATTCAATATGCATTACTTGTAAATGTAAGTTTTGATGATGAAGGTCGTATAACAGGCACAAGTTTACATTCACCAGGTAAAGATTCAATATATATTGGATATATAGCAGATGGAAGATATATACAAGTATCAAATACAAGAAATACTATAAACATAACAATTAAATATTACCCAATGTTACAAGTACAAATGCAAACAGTGGATATGTACACTAAACAAAGTTTAGCAGCAAATTATACAATAGATACACGTTTATGGGGTACATCATGGCAACCAGATTCAATAGTAAGTGCAGGATATATAAATCCACTTTTCACAACTTGGTGGGATGGAGTACATACTTATGGATATGACCATTATGGTAGAACATATAGTGCTGGATATACAACAAGCGCATCATTAGCTTCTTTAGAACAAGCACCAAGAGTTGCAATAGCACCAACAGATGCAGATAGATTCCCAGAAAATAAAAATCCTAATAAAGACAGGAAAGAAAGAACATTATATGTATATGAAAATGCAGAACCAAATTCACCAGTACAATATCAAACATATTTACCAAGACATGTAACAAGGTCAGCACAATATTTAATAGCAACATTAAAAGTAAAATATGATGATATAGGACAAGTAAAAGATGTAGAAGTAATACAAGAATATTCATCAACAAATATAACATCAGGTTTCACAAAAATAGTAAAAGCAACAGTAAATCAATACACAATAGGAATAACAATAGAATATGCACCAATAACAACAATAAATGCAACAGTTATAGATGAAGTAAGTGGAGCAGGACTTTCAGGAATAAGAGTTAACCCTTACTTAGGAGGAACAAGTGTAACAAATACATCTTATGAATATAGAACAACATTATATTATACAACAAATAGTAATGGTAGAACAGGATGGACATATTGGGGAGCAAGTCAACCAGATTCATTAAATAGATATATATTAGACACATACACAGTAGGTTCAGGATATGAAGGATACTTTGACCCAGGAAATATAATATTAGATGTAGCATATGATGACAATGGTAGAGTTTCAAGTGTTACACCAAAGAGTACAGACGCCTTTGGAGATGTAAATGCAATAAATATAAGCTGGGTAAATAATAACATTCAAGTTACAATTAGATATTCAAGGAAATTTAATGTAAAATTAAATAAAGTTGATTACTATGATAGTAACAAGAAACTAAACGCAGTATTTAATATAACATCTAGCAATGGAGTAGAAACATCAATGGCTGCAAATACAACTACAACATTAGGAAAAGTATATCCAGGAAAATTAGTACAATATACACTATCTGAAACAACAGTACCAGCAGGATATATACCAGTAGAAAATATGGACATATTAGTACAATTTAATAACAATGGAACTATTAGAGCAGCAACATCTTTAAGTGATTACTATCAATTTGTAAGATGTGCGCCACTAGACTCAGGAACAAATAGTTTAAAGAAGACAGACTTAGAAGCAAATATTAAAAATAAACCAAGGTTTGATGTTACAGTACAATTATCAGATAAATTCTATCCAACATTAAAACTTGCAGGCGGAACATTTACAATGGAAAGCAGCAAAGGAGAAATAGCATCAGGAGGAGTTCAAACTGACAGTAATGGAATACTTGAAACTTATGTAGGAACAGTATATCCAAATGAAGAAGTAACATATACAATAAAACAAACAAACGTAATACCAGGTTATTACCAAAACAATACTGTAGTTAAATTTAAAGTACACTTTAACGCAAATGGCAAATTAGATAATTATAGTTTAATAGATGGTAGTGATGTAGCAACAATAAATCCAACAGCACATATTGGAACACAGAAGGTAAAAGTAAACATTACAAATAAACCAAAAGATGTTAGATTAGGAATTTACAAAAAGGATCAATTAGATGGTTCACCATTATCAGACATTAAATTTAAACTAACAACTATGGAAGACGGAAAGAAAGATATTGTAAAAGATGTTGTAACAAATGCAAATGGAACAGTAATAGACGTAGTAGATGAATTTAAAGAATTAGCAGGAAGCAACAGAGTTGTAACATATAAGATATCTGAAATAGAAGCAGCACCAACATATAGAAAGATACAAGACATAGTAATAAAAGTAACATATAAACCAGATGGAAGTATGTACCTATATGATGTAGTAAGTAACCCAAGCAATGTAGGAATAGAAATGGCTACAAATGGACAAATAAAATATTTAGATAATACACCAATACATATTAAACTTACAATTCCAAACGACAACGCATATGACTTAATAATTAAAAACGAAGATAAAAACTTACCAGGTTTAGGAATTGAAGGAACTGTATATGATGTAATAATAGATGGAATAGTTCAAAGCCCTATAACTACAAATGCAAATGGTATAGCAAAAATTGCAAACCAAACTCAAACAGGTGAAATTACAATAGATATTGCTGAAAGAACTATAGGAGAAGGATACAGAGCAGACAATAACAACTATACAACAATTAAAGTAGAAAAAGGTGTAGATGAATATACACTAGTATACACAGACCATACAAATCAAACATATGCAACTGTAGATGTAAATGAAGAGTATGGAACAATAACAGTAACATTCAAAAATGAGACAAAATTAGAATTAACTATGCAAAAGAATGATATAAATACAGGAGCTGTATTACAAGGAGCAGTATTTGAAATTAAAGAAGAAGAACTAGATAATACAGGAAATGTAATTACAGGAACAGAAAAAATAATAACAGGAGATACTACAAATACAACAGATGCAGATGGACTACTATACTTTGACTTAGGATTATCAAAACGAAATGCAACAGTAAGATATACATTTACAGAAACAACACCACCAGCAGGATATGACCAAATATTCCCAATAACTATGACAGTAGAATTTGACAATTATGGAAATATAATATCAATGACAGATGATTCATTTAGAGCTAGAGAAACATTAGCATCAAATACAGGAAAATCACATCATATGATAGTAACTATAGGTAATGGAACAGTAAATGAACAATATAGTGTAAAAATAGTTAAAGAAGACTCACAATCAGGAAGAAGAATAAATAATGCACTATTTGAAGTAGAGGTAATAGAAGAAAATACAGGAGCAACAAATAGATCAGCAAAAGGATATACCAAAGACTTAACAAGTACACTTGCTGGAGAAACAGTAATATTCGAAAGAGGAGCATATCAAGTAAATGGAATAACAGCAGAAGGAAATGTAAAAATTAACTTTAGAGAAATAGAACCAGCAGTAGGATATGTAGTAGGACAAAACCCTGTATCAGGAACAGTAACAATAAATGCACAATTTGACGTAGTAGAATCAAGCCAAGAAAAAGAAGTAACATTAACAGAAGTAAACAATGGTGGATTTGATGTAGTAGTAGACACAGTTAATAGAGAAGTTACAATAAAAGTAAAAAATGACCCAGATGTAACATTTGAAATAACAAAAATAGATGGAGATACAAAAGTACCAATGCAAAACGTAAAATTCCATATAACCTCAGCAGTAGTAACAAATGGAACACCAGGACCAATAACTTTAGATAAAGATATGCAATTAACAGATGAAAGAGGATTTATATCAGAAAGTGTTGGATATGCATATGCAAATAAAACAGTAATATACACATTAACAGAGGAAAAAGTGGAAGCATATGATAAGCTAGATGATATAGTATTAGAAGTTCAATATGATACAAATGGAAACATTATAAATTGTAATGTATTAAGTAGCCCAGATGATATTACAATAAAACCTAATGCAGAAAAAACTATAAGAAAACAAATAATAAAAGAAACAGGCACTCCAGGTAATGTAAGTATACAATATTCAGATATTAAAATTCCAACAGGAATAGGAACTAGAATATTACAAATGGAAATAAACAACCATAGAACAATAATACCAAAAGATTATCGAATTCAAATAGGTAAATACCATGAAGACACAACATATCCATATTTAATACCAGGAGCAAAATATGAAATAACAGTAACACAACAATATGGAAAGAAAGAAACAACATGGACAGATATAACAGATGAAAACGGTGTAATAACAAGCCCATACTTTAGTGGATTTGGAGAAATAGAAGTACAAATAAAAGAAGTATCAGCACCAGACGGATATAAACTAGATGGAATAACAAAAACAACAAGATTTATAAGATATGAAACTTCACAAAGAATGGTAGTAATATCTTCAGACTCAGGCTGTACATTTAATGATGACTTTACAATGGTAAACTTAAAAGCAGTAGATGAAGTAATTGGTGGATTATATGATATTGTAATTAACAAAGTAGATGTAAGAAGCGGAGCATTAATACCAGATAACCCAGCAAAGATAAAAGTAGAGATGGAAGAAAAATACGAAACAATAACACAAGAAATTGATGAAGAAACAGGAGAAGTAGTAGAAAATGTAGAAATCTCAACAGTAAGAGTTCCAGTAGTAGAAGATGTAACAGACGAAAATGGTAGACTAATTGTAAGTAAGTTAAAAGCACCAGCAAAAGCAGGAGAATATAAATACATTCTATCAGAAATACAAGCACCAGTAGGATATAATGGAATAGCTGAAAGTGAAGTAGAAATATTAGTAACATTTGAAGAAAATGAAGACCAAGAAATGATAATTACAAATGTAGTTGTAGCAAATGCAGAAGACGTAAGGGCAGCAAAAACTTCAAATAAAGTAATGAGCATAATTGTATACAATGGTGGAGATAACTATGATGATGTAACATTAAACGATGATGAATTTGCAATCGACTTAAGAAAAGTAGATAGTGAATTATATCAAATAACAACAACAACAGCAGAATTCAAATTAACAAACTTAGAAACAATGGATGAAACACAAATTATTACAGATGAACTAGGTAGAGCAGAAGTAGTAAAACTAAAAATGCCAAAAGAACCAGGACGTTATAAATATAAACTAGAAGAATTAAGAGCACCAAAAGGATATAAAATAACTGAAGAACCTATGTACCTATTACTAGAATTCTTAGAAGACGAAGAAGGAAAATTATATTTAAATAGTGTAGGAACAGAAGGTAAAAACCTAGTACATGCTAATAAGGCAGTAGGAAATACATTACCAAACAGAATAATAAAATTACAGGCAATAAATGAAGATAGACCATATACACTAATAATAGAAAAACACCATGAAGCAGACCCATATTATCCACAATTCATAGCTGATGTACAATTTGAAATAAAAGTAACACCAGAATTCGGAGAAAAATTAGAAACAACACAAACAACAAATGCAGAAGGTATTATAACAATAGAGAACTTAGAAGGATATGGACGTATCAAAGTAGAAATAAAAGAGTTAGCAGCACCAAACAAATATAAGCAAGACTTTTCTGTAAAACATCTTGAATTCTACAGAGAGAAAGGTTCAAAAGAATTAAAAGAATACGACGCTAATGTACACTATGAACTAAGAGATGATGAACAAGAAGTAGTATTAATGCCAGTAAATGAATTAGCAGCAGGAATATATGATATTGTAATAAGCAAGGTAGATAAGACAAATAATACTGTAATAACTAATAACCCAGCAGAATTTAGCTTATATAGAATTGATAAATACGATACAGTAGCAGAAGATGGAGTAACACCAATAGTATCAGAGGTAAGAGTTCCAATAGTAGAAAATAAATTAACAAACAACTTAGGAATGCTAATAACTGAAGAAGTAAAAATGCCAACAGAACCAGGAACATATACATTTGAATTAGAGGAAATAACAGCTCCAAATGGATATGAAGGATTAACATCACCAGTTAGATATGAAATAACTGTAGAAGAAGATGCTATAGGAGATACAATGATTACAGATGTTAAATTATTAAATAATACAGATAAAGTAAAAATACTTTCATTTAAGAAACAATTCCTATCATTATCTGTAGCAAATAATAATGGAATACCAGAAGGAAGCATATCAATAGATGTAGCAAAAGTAAATAAAGACAAAAATCCAATTTCAACAGATACAGCAGTATTCAAAGTGACAGATGAGAAAACTGGAAAAGTATTAAATTATATAGAAACAGCTAAAGGAAGTGGAACAGGATATGCATATATTACTAAACCAACTACTGCAGGAGAGTATACATATATACTAAACGAAATAAAAGCACCAGAAGGATATGCATTAAATAGAAAAGACATAAAAGTAAAAGTAAAATATGAATACAACGATGAAGGCGGATTAGATATAACTAATGTAGAAGTAGACGGAGAAAATGTAATATATGAAATACCAGAAACAGGAGTAGAGGCAAATAGAGTATCATTAAGTGTTAAAAACGAGGTAGCAGAAGGTGGTAGTGGCAATGCAAATGATAAGCCATATACAGTAATAATAAACAAATTAGATGTAGATACAAGAAATCATATTAAAGATCGTGCAACATTTGATGTAGCGTTAGTAAGTGGCGAAATAGTACATGCATCAACAAACGAAAGAGGCCAAATGATAATAGAAAATGTACATATGCCAGCAACACCAGATCAATATGAATTACTAATAAAAGAAACAAAAGCACCAGAAGGCTATATATTAGACTCAGACATAAAAGTTGTAAAAGTAACATTTAGTGGAAATGCTCAAGACATGATAATATCAAACCTTGCATTAGGAGCAGGAAGTACTAATATAGAAATAGTAGAAGCAGAATGTACAGAAGATAAAATAGTACTTAATGTAATGAACAAATCAACAAATTCAGACTACGACCCATTATATGTAGTATCAAGAAAGTACGAAAGCGGAGAAGACATATATGATGTACTAGAAGGATTCACAGGAGACGACTATAGTATTGACAAGCCATTTATAGATACAAAGGTTGCAAGATACATGAAAGACACAACAGTAGAACAATTTATAGGAAACTTAGAATCAAATGGAGTAATGACAGTACTAGATAAAAACGGAAATGAATTATCACCAACAGCAAGAGTAAAAACAGGAATGACACTAAGAGCAGTAAAAGGAAATGAAGAATTAAGATTCACAATTATTATAAAAGGTGATAGTAGCAAAGACGGAAGATTAACAGCAACAGATTTACACCAATTTGAGGACCATGTATCAGGTAAGAAACCAATAACAGATCCAATAAAACTAAGAGCAATTGACTTAGTAAAAAATTACGGAGACGGAAAAATAAGAGCAACAGACTTAAACGAATTCTACAAATTAATAAGCAAAGGTGAACTACCAGACTAAAAATAAATAAGTACACAAAAAACAGGCAAAATTGCCTGTTTTTTTATATACTAGGAAAGTACGCTATTTTAAGTTAAATGTGTAGGGGAGTAGCCTTGTGTCTGCCCGTGTGGCAAAGCCACTTTTGCTCTATACTAGCAAAGTACCATATTTCAAGTTAAAATTGTAAGGGCGACTACTAGCTCATCCATGTGCCCAGGGCCATTTCATAAAAAAATAAAAAATATGTATTGAAAAAAAAATAAAAATAGTATAATATATTATAAGTAAAAATAAAAAAAGATAGGAGTGTTCAAAATAAGTAATATAAAAAATACAATAATACATTTAAGAAAATGTATAAAAGCAGTAATAATAGTAGCAATTTCAACATTTTTAATAACAGGAATAGTCTTAACATGCTATAAACCAATATATAGTGTAACACTAAATGGAGAGATGATAGGTTATAGCCAAAACAAAAATGAATTACAACAAAAAATAAACGCATACATAGAAAAGGGAAACGGTGGTAATGTAGCATTTGTGGATATAAAAGAACTTCCACAATATAAGCTTTGCCTATTAAAAAAACATATTACAGCAAATGATGATGAAATATTTGAAAAAGTAATTTCTGGTGGAACACAATACTATAAATACTATGGAATAACTGTAGATAGCGAAGAAAAGCTATATGTAGCTAGCTTCGAAGAAGCAGAAGAAGTAATAAATAAACTAAAAGAAAAAAATAGTAACAATAAAGACAAATTAGGAGTTAAAGAAAAATATAACACTGAGCTCGTAGAATTTACAACAGTGGAACAAAGCATTGATAAGCTATATGTAAAAAAAGTGGTACAAAAGCCAGTATCAAATGTAACAATAGCATCAACAGGAGTAAATACCTCAAATAAAGTAGTAAATTTAGGAATATCCTTAATAAGACCAGTATCAGGAGTGTTAACATCAAGGTTTGGTGCAAGGTGGGGAAGAAGTCACAAAGGAATAGACATAGGCGCACCAAAAGGAACAACAATAGTAGCAGCCGCCTCAGGAACAGTAACTTTTTCACAATATGGTTATGGTGGAGGATATGGAAACCATATAATAATATCACATGGAAATGGAGTACAAACTTTATATGGTCACTGCACAAGCTTACTAGTAAATAAAGGAACATATGTAACACAAGGTCAACCAATAGCAACAGTAGGCAATACAGGAAATTCACAAGGAAACCACCTACATTTAGAAATAAGGGTAAATGGTGTAGCACAAAACCCACAAAATTATTTATATTAATAAAAATAAGTAGTATAAAATCAATGTATAAATATTAATACAAAAATAGAGTATATTTTACTGTATAGTAATTTAATATACTCTATTTTTGTATATAATTGTAATAAAATTAAAGATAAGGGCACAAAACATGAAATAGTAGTAATGGAAGATATACATGAAAATGGTAGTATAATAGTAATACATTTATCAGTTCTAAATGAGCACTAATAAAAAATAACAGTATAAAATACAAATTGATATACAAATAGAATTTATAGTATTAGTAAAAAAGTATTTAAAATAATATAAAGAATAAATGAGTTATCAATTTATAAAGGTGATATGATTAAAATAAAAGTATATACTCTTTTTTCTAAATTAAAAATACAAGAAGAGTAAAATTACCAAATAGTATCTTAACAGTAAAAACATGAATATGAATGGTCAATTTAAAATAACGCCCCAAAATATGCAAAGTAGAAATAGAACCTGATGTAAAATTTCTTAATACTACTAAAAATTCACTTTTATATAGGGAACGTAAAGTTCTAGGCTTTAAACATGTAAGTTACTATTTTACATATATAATAATTACAAAAATGTCATAAAAAAATATATTTTTTTCATATAAATTTCAAAAAACTATTTCTGTAAACAAATTACCACATATTTTAGTAATATATGTAAAAGCTGGAAAACATTGATATTGAAATAAAAGTAGAAATAGAGTAAATTATAATTAGTATAATAGATTTTTAATAGGGGGAAATTTAAATGAATAAAGTTATAAAAAAGATAATTACACTACAATTAGTCATAATAACAATAATAGTAATTGTAATTTCTAATAAACAAATTATAGAAAAATCTAATATAGCA
This sequence comes from uncultured Clostridiaceae bacterium, assembly GCA_948444845.1. GTDB lineage: Bacteria > Bacillota > Clostridia > TANB77 > CAG-508 > UMGS1663. The sequence continues at coordinate 53,824 of CAOJVB010000003.1, forward strand.
AAAAATTAAATGAAGGAGTCAAACAATCAACAACAGAAAAAACATTTACAGAAGAGGATTTTCCATATAATATTAAATTTAAAGATATAGCAGCCACAAGCGATGTATCAATTGCATTAGATGAAGAAGGATACTTATGGACTTGGGGATCGGCAAACTCATGACATGAGAAAGGAAAAACAGTATTATCAGCATTAGCAGATCCTTCTGTGAGTGGAACAAGGGTATATCCTAAAAAAATTAGTAAAAAAAGTTTAGCAAAATATATTCAGGTCATGATACTGCTTTTGCAATAGACGAAGAAGGGTACTTATATGGATGGGGAAATAACAATACGTATCAAATAGGAGATGGAACATTTAAAAGTAAGTCTGTATTAACGGAAATTAAGCCCAATTTATATTTTTCAAGTATTGATACATCAAGAAATATTACAGCAGCAATAGATGAGAATGGTGAAATTTGGATTTGGGGTAGGTTGTCGTGTGATGATGATAAAGCAGATAGGTATAGTCATTGTAGCAATTTGAAAGAATACCAATACGAAGTTCCAACAAAAATATCAGATGCAACTAAAGCTAAATTTGTTGATGTGGCAGTAACAAATTCAGTATGTGCTGCTATTGATGAAGAAGGCAATATTTGGACATATGGATATAATGGAGTACATGAATATAGTGCAGGAAGTCAAACTTTTTATAATAGAGGAATGTTAGGAAACAATAACAAGACTAAACCAGAGACATTAGTTCAATTAACTAAAATAACAAAAGATGTAGTGTATAAAGAAATAGAGGCAGGAGAGTATCATATAATTGCAAAAGATGAAGATAATCATTTGTGGGCTTGGGGATGTAACAGAGAAGGGCAATTAGGAATTGGAAATACAACTCAATATAATGTACCAACATTAATTACTAATAAAAGAGCATTTAAAGAAATTGATATTAATGAAAATTTATGTATAGCAATAGATATCAATGGAGATGTATATACATGGGGGGAAAACGAAAAGTACCAATTAGGAGATGGAACTAGGAGTGATAAGACAAGCATTAGTAAAATAGAGTTAGATAAAAAATATAAAAAATGTGCAATTTCTGGAACACATTCTTTAATATTAGCAGAAGATGGAACATTATATGGAGTAGGTAATGGACCAGCTATAGGTAGAAATGATGAAAGTGTAACATATATACAGATAACAGACCCAAACTCTAGTTATAATGTTACTTTTATGGATGGAGGAAATACAATAGATACACAAACAGTACAAGAAGGACAAGCAGCAACAGCACCAGTATTAACAAAACAAGGATACTCTCTAAGTTGGGATAAGGATTTTTCTAATATAACAAGTGACTTAATAGTAAATGCAATATGGACACCAGATGTATATAATGTAACACTAAACACAAATGTAGGAGGAGTAACAGGAGCGCAAATAGCAGAAGGAAAAGAAATAACAAGCTATACATATGGAATAGGAGCAAACCTACCAACATTAACAGAAGTAAGCAAAGCGTTTTATGTATTTAGAGGATGGTATGAAAACGAAAACTGTGAAGGAACAGCAGTAACAAGAATAACAGAAACAGACACAGGAGCAAAGACATACTATGCAAAATGGTTAGTAGATACAGATGGAGATGGAATACCAGACATAGAAGATGACGACACACAAGTGCCATATAAAATAGAACACTATAAACAAAAACTAGATAAAACAGGATATGACCTAGCAGAAACACAAACAACAATAGTAGTAACAAACGAGGAAACAGAAGCTCAAGAAACAAAAACATTAACAGGAAACTTAGGCCATGAAGTAACAGCAGTAGCAAAGAACTACACAGGATTTAGAGAAAACCAAACAGCACAAGGAAGAGTAGCAAGTGGAATAGTAGTAATAGATGGAAGTTTAACATTAAAATTATACTATGATAGAAATAGTTATAAACTACCATTAGATGTAAATGGTACGAAAGAAGAAATAGACTATGTGTATGGAGAAGAAGTGATATTACCAATTGATAAACAAAAGCCAGGATATACATTTGAAGGGTGGTATGACAATGAAGACTTAACAGGAGAACCAATACAAAAAGTAGACACAAGTAAAATAGACCCAGAAAATCCACTAACACACTACATAAAATGGACAGCAAATACAAACACACTATACAAAGTAGAATATTACATACGTACACTAGATAATGAAGTAGTAGGATACAAATTATATGAAACAGAAACCTTAAATGGAACAACAGATACATTGGCAACAGCAATAGTAAAAACATATGTAGGTTGCACAGAAAATATAACAATAGTAGATAGGGTGCCAAGTGGAAACATAAATGCAGACGGAAGTTTAGTACTAAAATTATATTATGATAGAAATATATATAAAATAAATTACGAACTGAATGGAGGAACAACAAATAATCCTTTAGATAATACTTATACCTATGGAGAAGAAATGATCCTTTCTAATAGAGTACAAAAGGAAGGACACACATTTGCAGGATGGTATGAAAATGAAGAATGTACAGGAGAGGCTATTACGAAAATACAAAATACACAAACAGGAGATAAAACATACTATGCAAAATGGATAAAGCAACAAGAAATACCATTTACAATAAGTTCACAAGAATATGAAATATCAAATTTAGAAAAGTACATATCTAAAGTAAAACCAGAAACTACAGTACAAACATTTATGAATAATATATCTACAAATGGAACTATGAGAGTAGTAAACTCAAAAGGAGAAGAGATACAAAATGAACAACCAGTAGGAACAGGTTACAAACTAAAAGTAGAATATAAAGGAACAGAATATGAATATGAAGTAGCCGTAAGAGGAGATATAGATGGAAATGGAAAAATAACCGCAACAGACCTATCAACTCTAAACCAAGCTGTAATCAAAAAAATAACATTAACAGGAATAAGGCAAAAAGCAGCAGATATAGATTATAATGGACAAATAACAGCAACAGATTTATCAACATTAAACCAAGCTGTAATCAAAAAAATAACATTATAAACGATAAATTAAAAAACCGAGCAATTCTCGGTTTTTTAGTTTATCCAAAATGCTGGATAGCTGTTTTAATAGCATTATTTTTCATAATTAATGTACCATTTTCCGCTAACTTTCGTTTTACTAAATCACTATTACTTATATATGTTGCAAATTCTGTAATATAACTAAATATTTTCTTTAAATCATTATAGTATAAATTGATATTAGAAAATGATAAATAAAATTTGTTTTTATATTCATATAAAGAAATATTTTTAGCAATATTAAAAATTTTAACAAAATTTTTATTCAAAAATGAGCAAAATTCACAAAAATCATCAAAACATTCAAAACAATATAATGCATCTGTGTTTTTTAAATTATTATTTTTCCTTTTAATATGTAACCTTTTCTTTTCTAAATATTTTTTTGTTTCTGGAACACTTCTAGTTATAATTAAAATAAAGTCTCCATTAGAAACTTGCAAAGCTTCAATTTTAATTTGATAGTTCTTAGTAATAAAGCCAATTTCCTTCTCAGCAATATCTAACATATCTAAAAATAAATCTTGAGATTCAATTGGGTTTGCCATAAAAGAATGAAAATCAATATTTTTCTTTTTTAAGTCCTGATTTGTAAGAGTAACTCTAATTTTATTTTCATTAAGTTTTTCAAAACGCATATTTGTAAATCCTCCTAATACTATATATAATTTAATTATAACATGTATAATAAAAAAAATAAACGAACAATATTTGGTAAAATATCTATTTTATAATATGTAGAATAATAAAATAAGTACCAATCAATATAACATATTGATATAAAAAATAAAAGATATTTTGGAAAATTTTTCTAGATATTTACTTGAAAAAAAATGTAAATGCATATATAATTAGAAAAACAAAAGATAAAAGAATTACATACAAAGAAAGGTAGGAGTAAAAAATGGCTACAAGAGACAAAAATGTATGGATATTATTATTATTTATATTATCAGGACTAGTAATAGGAGGTTTATTGGGGGAACTTGCTGGACAAGTTGACTTTTTATGGTGGTTATCATATGGGCAAAGTTTTGGTTTAACATCACCAGTAGAACTAAACTTAAGCATTGTACAGATAACATTTGCATTGATGCTTAAAATAAACATTGCAAGTATAATTGGATTAATAATAGCAATATTAGTATACAGAAAAGTTTAGAATAAAAAATATATAAAAAAGGGGCTTAGGAAAGGAAAATAAATGTCAATAAGCTTAAAAGACTTACCATTATCAGAAAGGCCATATGAAAAGCTAGAAATGTATGGTGAAAGTACTTTATCTAACTCTGAACTATTAGCAATAATTATAAAAACAGGAACTAAGGAAGAAACAGCATTACAACTGGCACAAAAAGTAATGTTATTAAATAACGAAACTAATAACCTAAGGTTTTTAGCAGGAATTTCAATAGAAGAACTAACAAAAATAAAGGGAATAGGAAAAGTAAAAGCAATACAGTTAAAAGCAGTTTGCGAAATCGCAAAAAGAATGGGAAGACCAATAAACACTAAAAAAATAGTTATAAAAAAGCCACAAGATGTAGCAAATTTGCTAATAGAGGAATTAAAATACGAAAAAAGAGAAATATTAAAAGTAATAATGCTAAATACTAAAAATGAAATACAAAAGATAATAGATATTGCAATAGGTGGAACATCTTCAATAAATATAGAAGCAAAAGATGTATTAAAAGAAGCCGTAAAAATGGAAGTGCCTAAAATAATAATGGTACATAACCATCCAAGTGGCAATGCAACTCCAAGTAGTACCGACATAGAATTTACACAAACAGTAAAGCAAAGCGCCAAACTATTAGGTCTGCAACTGTTAGATCATATTGTAATAGGAGATGGAACATATGAAAGTATATTAGCAAAGAAGACAAAAGATAAAAGATAAAAGGAATAAAGAGGGATAGATATAAAAAGTAAAAAAACATATCTGCCCTTTTGTCATAGTATAGAATAAATCAATTAAAAAGCATACAGACACTGTTTGAGGAAATATCTCTTTGGCAATGGTACCACTTAGCCCTTTGTTCTATACTAGGAAAGTACTGTATTTTAAGTTAAAATGTAGGAGCGGCTATTAACCCGTCAGTATGGCGAAGCCACTTTTGCTCTATACAATAGAAACTTAAACAGATAAAAAAGGGGAAATAGAAAAATGAATTTATTTAGTTTAAAAAATAAAGATATAGGAATAGACCTAGGAACAGCTAATACCTTAGTTACATTAAAAGGAAAAGGAATAGTTTTAAAAGAACCATCAGTAGTTGCAATAGATAGAAAAACAGGTCAAATTGTGGCAACAGGGCATGAAGCAAAAGAAATGTTGCGGAAGGACACCAGAACAAATTAAAGCAGTAAGGCCTTTAAAAGATGGAGTTATAGCAGACTTCACAGCAACACAATTAATGTTAAAAAATTTAATTTCTAAAGTATGCCAAAGATATAATGTAATAAGGCCAAGAGTAGTAGTAGGTGTACCATCAGGAATTACAGAAGTAGAAGAAAGAGCCGTAGAAGAATCAGTTTTACAAGCAGGAGCAAGAGAAGTATATTTAATAGAAGAACCAATGGCAGCAGCAATAGGAGCAAACTTAGATGTAGCAGAGCCAAGTGGAAGTATAGTAGTAGACATAGGAGGAGGCACAACAGAAGTTGCAGTTATTTCGTTAGGAGGTATAGTAGTAAGTACATCACTAAGAATAGCAGGAGATGAACTAGACGAAAATATAATGAGCTATATAAAAAGAGAAATGAATCTTGCAATAGGAGAAACAACAGCAGAAGAAATAAAAATAAAATTAGGATGTGCAACACCGCTTATGACAGAAACTAATATGATAGTAAGAGGAAGAGACTTATCAACAGGTCTCCCAAAAAATGTGGAAATATACTCTTCTCAAATATTAGAAGCAATGTCAGAATCTATAAATGAAATAGTAGAAAGTGTAAAACAAACGCTAGAAAAAACACCACCAGAACTTGCATCAGATATTATGGAAAAAGGAATAGTACTAGCAGGAGGGGGAGCGCTAATACAAAATTTAGACAAGCTACTAAGTTATAAAACAGGTATGCCAGTATATGTAGCAGAAAACCCATTAGACTGTGTAGTAAAAGGAACAGAAAAGACAATAGAAGACTTAGAAAAACTAAAAGGAGTATTAACAAATTCAAGAAGAAGACGTTAAAAAGAAAAAAGAATACAAAATAATATTATAAAAAAATACCAAAAAATCAAAAGGAATTGTAGGGGCGAGCAGTGCTCGTCAGTGCTTCGAAGAAATGGCTTTAATAAATAATGAATAATAAAAAACTCTTCGAGTTTTAGGAGGATAGATTATGTATAACAAAAAGAAAAAGCAAATAATTGGAATATCAATATCAATAATTATACTTATAATCATAGTAATAATGTCAAATATAAAAATAGATAATCTATCATATGCACAAGGTATTACAAACTTTTTTGTAATGCCAATTCAAAATGGTCTAACTTATTTAAAAAATTGGATATCAGGGAATAATCAATTTTTTACAGATGTAAGCAATTTGAAATTGGAAAATGAAAAACTAAAAGAGGAAAATAGTAACTTACAAAAATCTTTAAGGGAATATGAAATTATAAAATCGGAAAATGAAACATTAAAAGAGTATGTTAACTTAAAAGACAAATATACTGAATATCAAACAATACCAGCATATGTAATAAATAAAGATATAAGTAATTATAGTAATGTAATAGTAATAAATGTAGGAACAAACGATGGAGTAGATGTAAATATGCCAGTAATATCAGACAAAGGACTAGTAGGTCATATAATATCAGCAACACCTACAACTGCAAAGGTTCAAACAATAATAGACACAGCAAGTAATGTAAGTTGTACACTAACATCTTCAAGAGATACCTTAATAGCAAAAGGTACATTAGAAGGTAACTCTAACCTAAAAGCCACATATATAGCACCAGAAGCAACTATAATGCAAGGAAACACAATAGAAACATCAGGTTTAGGAGGAATATACCCAAAAGGAATATTAGTAGGAACAATAAATAAGGTAGTAACCACAAAAAATATAACAGACAGATATGCCCTAATAGACACAGCAGTAAACTTTAGCAAATTAGAAACAGTATTAGTAATTACAAAATAGTTAATGCTGTCAACTTAAAGGATAGTAGTTGAAAATAAAGACATGGAGGGGCTGCTATTAACCAGTCAGTGCAGCGAAGCCACTTTTGTTCTAATATAGGAAAAATAAATTTCTGATTGTAGGAGTGCCGTTTGTGGTAATACCTCGTGGGACAAGACTTAAGTTGTGCCCTTTTGTTCAAAGAACAGATGGACACTAGAAGCAAACTCTGAATATATACAAAGCATGAACAAAAAAGAAAGGAAAAAATAGTGAAAAAATTAATAGTAGTAATAGGAATATTCATAACATTTTTAATTACATATTTTCTACAGTCAAACTTTTTTAGTTGGTTTACAATTGCTGGAATAAAGCCAAACTTATTTGTAATGCTAACACTATTTATTACACTATTTGCAGGAATAAAATTAGGAATATGTTACAGTTTATTTTTTGGTATATTCTTAGACATAGTAATAGGAAAAAACATAGGAATATATTTAACTATGTTATTACTTGTTTCAATACTAGGAGGGTACTTTGATAAGAACTTTTCAAAAGATAGTAGAATAACAATAATGCTTATGGTATTAGCAAGTACATTATTATTTGAAATAGGAAGTTATATATTAAGTATAATAATGCAAAATATAAATGTTCAAATATTAGAATTTGTAAAAATATTATTTATAGAAATAATATTTAATACAATAATTACAGTAATAATATATCCAATAATAATACAAGTAGGATATAAAATAGAAGATATATTTAAAGGGCAAAAAATATTAACAAAATATTTTTAAATGTGTACACAAATAATTTAAAAAGGAGGTAAATAGTTGAACAGAATAAGAAGTAAACAAGAAAAATTGAGATATAATATTGTAACAACATTTGTATATATAGTAGGAATAATACTAATTAGTCAACTTTTTAACCTTCAAATTGTAAAAGGAAAGGAATATAGGCAGCAATCTAATACACGTTTATCTAGAGAAAGTGTACTTAATGCAGCTAGAGGGGATATATTAGACCAAACAGGAAATAAACTTGCAACAACTAAACTAGGAAATGTATTAAATTTATATAAAACAAAAATAGATGATGAAACATTAAACACATCATTGTTAAAAATAGTAAATATATTAGAGCAAAATGGAGATACATATATAGATAATTTACCAATAAAATTACAACCAATAGAATTTACTATAAATGATGAAGAAGAACAAAGAAAATGGAAAAAGCAAAATAATATAGAAGAAAATAAAACCGCAGTAGAATGTTTTGAATTACTAAAAACTAAATACAAAATAACTCAAAGCGATGAAGTAGAAGCTAGAAAAATAATGACACTAAGATATAAAATAGCAAAAGAAGGATATAGTAACACAAAAACAGTAGAACTTGCAAGTAATGTATCAGAAAAGTCAGTAGCAGTATTTAATGAAAGAAATGATGAATTTCCAGGACTAACAATTAGTGTGACACCTATAAGAAATTATTCCTTAGGGAGTGTAGCATCACATATTTTAGGATATGTAAGTAGAATAGATGAAAACGAACTTAAACAAAATAAAGGGTACTTATTAAATGATAGAATAGGAAAAACAGGAATAGAATATATTTTCGAACCATATCTAAAAGGCAAAAATGGAATAAAGCAAATAGATATGGCAGTAGATGGAAGTATTACAGGAGAAGCAGTAGTAGAAGAAGCAATTTCAGGAAGTGATGTAGTATTAACAATAGATGGTAATCTTCAAAAAGTAACAGAAGATGCATTAAAGAATAATATTGAAAAAATAAGAGCAGGTGGATATGGGAAAGCTTATGAAGCAAATGCAGCATCAGCAGTAGTAATGAATGTAAAAACAGGTGAAGTGCTATCAATGGCAAGTTTTCCAAACTTTGAACCTCAACTATTTGTAGATGGAATAAGCCAAGAAAAATATAATGAATATACTTCAAAAGAGGCAAATTCACCATTTTTAAATAGAAGTATTTCATCAGTATATGCACCAGGCTCAACTTTTAAAATGGTAACAGCCCTAGCAGCATTAGAAACAGGAGCAATAACAATTAATGAAAAAATAAATGATGTAGGAATATATAACTATTCAGCAGACTATAAGCCAAAATGTTGGATATATAGTTCTTATGGTAGAGGACATGGATATTTAAATGTAACAGATGCAATAAAACATTCATGCAATTATTTTTTCTATGAAATGGGAGAAAGAATAGGGATAGACACATTATCAAAGTATACAAGAACATTAGGACTAGGAAACAAAACAGGAATAGAACTATTAGGAGAGGTACAAGGAACAGTATCTAGTAAAGAAACATCAAAGGAAAAAAATGAAACCTTTACACGGAGGAAATACTCTGCAAGCAGCAATAGGTCAGCATGATAACAGTTTTACACCGATACAAATGGCAAAATATATTAGTATTTTGGCAAATGGTGGAAGTAATATAGATGTAACAATAATAAAAGGAATAATAGATTCAAATGGAAACAATATACCAAAGGAAGAAATAAACGAATTTGTAAAAGAGCGCTTGGGAATAAATAAAGGACCTTTAAACCAATTAACCTTTAATAAACAAAATCTAAATGCTATACTAGAAGGAATGAGAGGAGTTACAAGTGAATCGGGAGGAACAGCATATTCATACTTCAAAGACTTCAATATAGAAATAGGAGGAAAAACAGGTTCTGCCCAAACGGGAATTGCAGGAAAGACAAATGCATGGTTTGTAGGGTTTGCACCATTCGATAATCCAGAAATAGCAGTAGTAGTAATGACAGAAAATGGAGGAAGCGGTAGTTATAACTGTGAAGTAGCACGAAATATAATAGCAGAATACTTCGGAATGAATGCAACAAAAGTAACAGAAGATATGAGTGCAAAACCAAGCATACAAATACAAAATTAGAAGTTATTGAAATAGCGCATGGCAAAGCCACTTTTGTTCACAAACCAAAAAAGAAAGGAGACCTCAAATGATAACATCAGACATATCAGTAAATCTAAAAAAAGACAAAATTGTTATAAAAATAAAAGACAAAATTACACAAGAAGAAATAATAAAAGAATTAAAGAAAAAGTTGCCCGAATTAAAAAAGTTATATAAAGAAGAAAAAACGCCAATAGAAATACAAGGAAAGGTATTAAAAAGTAAAGAAATGGACGAAATACAAGAAATAATAAAAGAGCAAATAGATGTAAATATAGAATTTGAAACACCAAAAACATTAGGTCTTCATAGCATAAAAAAAACATTCAATAAAGAAATAGAAGACTCAAAAACTAAATTTTATAGGACCTCAGTGCGTTCAGGCCAAAAAGTAGAATATGAAGGAAGTATAGTAATACTAGGTGATGTAAATGCGGGGGCAGAAGTAATAGCAGAAGAAAATATAGTAATATTAGGAAACTTAAGAGGACTAGCTCATGCAGGAGCAAAAGGAAATAAAAAAGCAATAATAGCTGCAAACATGATAGTAAGTCCACAACTACGTATAGCAAATATCATAAAAGAAAACAAAATAAATGATTACACCGACCAAGAAATAAAAAATTATGCATATGTAGATGAAAATGATACGATAATATTAGAATGAGTTATTGGGGACCGTTTCCTTTTGTGTCATTAAAAAATGACGCAAAAGGAAACGGCCCCAATGACTCAATTAAAAAGTAGCATAATTAAAACAATATATAAATAATTATCTTTAACATCCTCAGTATTTAAAAACAAAAGCAAGGCCAAAATTAATATATCATCAAAATATAAATCTATTCCAAAAATACTAAAAAATGGGGAATATTCATCTTCAATATGTTTAGTTCTGTCTGAGTCATTAGGAAAATAGTTTTTGGAATATTCATTATTATTAGTTTCACTATTAAAATTAAATTTATTTGGTATTTTATTGTTCTTCTCTATAGAGTTATTCTTAAAAGAAGAACCAGCTGGAACATTATCATTTCTATTATTAAATATAGAAGAATTATTTATAGGAGACTTTGGTGTTTGTGTTCCCATAGAATTAGAAAACTTATTCTTATCAAATTCCTTAGGGACATAGGTATTATAAGCGTTACTATACCTTCTTTTATAATAAGGGTTAAAACCAAAAAAAGGTGGAAACATCATCATTTTATATTTTCACCACCCATAGTATTAAAAGTATCTAACATAGAAGCTAAGTTCATAAACTTCATATATTGATCTAACTTTTCCTTTCTAGAAGGCTTTAAATATGGTTTTAACGATAAGAGCAAATTAGACCTAGGGTCATCTTTTTTTGAATTAAATGCTCCCATAATATTTTTCATTTTCATAATAGTTTCCATATCTATATTAGAAAAATCAAAATTATTATTAGAAGTATTGTCAGTAGTATTATTACTACTATTATTGTTACTATTATTAAAGTTTGAAGCAAAATTAGAAATTACATTATTAAAATCCCCAGAAGAATTTGAATTTCCAAGCATGCTAGAAAGATTTTTAAACATTTCATCATTCATAAAATCACCTCAATACTTAATATATATTTAATAATATTCAACAATATATAAATGTGTTACAAAAAAATGTAAAAATGTAACAAAAATTTAATATAAAATCGTCAAAATAATGTTCCGTAATAGTAAGAAGAAAAGTTTTGAGATATAAACATATTTTAACATTGAAAAATACATAAAAATATGTAAAAATATAGTAAAAAATATAATATGTCGTAATTGTATTTAAAAATAATTATAAAAACACTATAAATATACATAAAAAGTTTGAAAAATGCCGATGAAGTGTTGAAAAATAATGAAAAATAAGGTATAATAAAGTATGAGCGAATTATAGATAGGAGGATTTTTTTATGTACAAAAAATATAAAAAGATAGTAGCAAGCATGTTAGTTTTGATAATTATGCTAACTAACTTAAATGTTATTGGACTTCATATAGGAGAAGTAATAGCAGCAGATTTAAATAATCAAAATTCAAAAACAAAAAATCAAAATGTTGAGATGGATGTATACTTTTTAGAAAAAGAAGATAAAAAAGCATATGAAGCAACGAAAAACATTGGTGAAGAAAATAAAATAATTGCACAAATAATGGTAAAAAATTCAGGGTACTTAAAAAATGCTAAAATAAAATTTGAAGAATCAAATTTTAATATTTTAGAAACTATAAATTCTGAATTTATTTCTCATGTAAATACACAAAATAATGAAATAGAGCTAAAACAAATAGATGCAGGGGAAAATATAAAAATAGAAATACCAATAGAATTTAAAAGCTCTGAAAACTATAATCCAAAACAATTCAACTTAGTAAATAAAATCAAAATATCAGGAATATATGTTGACAACAAAGCTAATCAAAATGAGATAGAAAAAGAATTGTTTTTAAGTTTAAATTGGAATACCATATCAGAAGCATACTTACAAGCAAACGTAAGTAAATTTGTACCTTTTAACATAAATGGACAAAAAGGTTTAATAATGCAAACCATTATAACATCAGGAGTTAAAGAAAATAGTGCGCCAATAAAAAACACAGAATTAAAAATAGAAATCCCAAACATAAATAACATTCCTCCAAAAGATATAAAAGTTAATGCAAATAATATGTCAGCAACAAGCGGGGAAGAAAATGCAATATCATTTAATGAAAATAACTATGTAATTAAAGATGGAATAATAACAATTAATACTCAAAATATTAAAGATGAAAACGAAAATATTTCATGGAAAAAGCAAGGGCAAGATGAATATGTAATAACATACATATACCCAGAAGAAGCATTAAATGGAGAACAAGCAAGTTTAAATTTAAAAGTAAATTCAAATATTACTCTATATAATGCAAATGAAACTGTATTACAAGGAAACAGTGAAAATACTATAGATATACAAGGAAAAATAGGAAATGTAGTAGACTTTGAAGTAGAAATGACGGAAAATTTAAGTAAGGGTCAAATATATACAAATTATATATCACCTGATAAACAAGAACTAATATACAATGAAAAGATAGCAGCTAATATAGGTTTATCAAGCTTAATAGATGAAATAGTAATTGAACAAAATGCAGATACATTCAAGTCAGAAAAAATGCAAGGAAGTACAACATATGCAAATCAAAATTATGCATACTACAAAAACATAAATATATCAAAAGAAAACTTAAGGAAAATTCTAGGAGAAGAAGGATATATAAAAATATATTCAGGAAGTACTGAAATAGCAACAATAGATAAAAATATGCAAGTAAACGAAAATGGAATACTAGAATTAAATGTAAGTGAATTAGACATAAATAGTATAAAAATAAAAACAAGTAAACCACAAATAGAGGGAAAACTTGAAATAAGCATTCAAAAAGCAATAAAAACAGATATAGGTTATAGTAAAGAACAAATATCAAACTTTGAAAAAATAAATGCAAGCCTAAAGATGGTAGCAAGTTTAAACGGAGAAATATTAGTAGAACAAAATGCCGAAGCAAATATAAACTTAGTAGAACCACAAACAAAAGTAGAACTTATGTCAAATATAAAAGATTTATCTACAATAGTAAAAAATGAAAATATAGAATTAAGAGCTATATTAAATACAGCATCAAATTACAATAAATTATATACAAATCCTAAAATAATATTAGAATTTCCATCATATGTAGAACAAATTGATATAAAAAACATTGAACTATTATATGAAGACGAACTAATAAAGGAAAAGGAAGAATTAAAAGTAGCGCCAGATGGAACAAAAATATTAGAAATATCATTAAAAGGAACACAAACGAAATACTCTAAAGATGATATAACAGGAGGAACAAATATACTTATAACAGCAGACATAACTACAAATAATTTAACACCAAGTAAAGAAGATACAATAGTAATGACTGTTATAAACGAAAACGAACAAACTAAGGTTAATATGAATGTTAACTTTGTTGCACCAATAGGAATAGTAACAGTAAATAAAATATTAAACTATGCACAAGGAAAAGAAGTTACAGCATTAACATCAAATGAAGAAGTAACTTTAGAAGTACAAGAAGAATCAAGGAATGCAGTAGCTGAAATTCAAATAATTAACAATTATAGAAAACCTATAAAGAATGTAAAAATATTAGGAAGAACATTTACACAAGGTACAACTAATACAGAGAAAACAAGTGAAAACTTGAATAATACATTAAACATTCCAATGTTAAGTGCAATAAGATCAAATGGAGTAGAAAATGTAACTATATATTATAGTGAAAATGGTAATGCAGATAAAGACTTAAATAATCCTGCAAATGGATGGAAACAAGAAGTAACAGACTTTAGTAACATAAAATCATATTTAATAGAATTAAATAATAATGAAGATATGAATGTAGGAGAAAGTGTAAAATTTTCATATAATATGCAAGTACCAGAAGGCTTAAATTATTCACAAATAGCAAGTTCACTATATACTGTATATTTTGATAATGAGCAAGAAGAACAAATATTAGAAGATAGAGCAACATCAAGAATAGTAACACTTTCTACAGGTGTAGCACCCGAATTAAAAGTAAAATTAACCTCATCAATGGCAGAAAACTCTATAGTAAGAGATGGGTCATATGTAAGATTTATAGCAGAAGTAGAAAACCAAGGAACAGTAGATGCAAAAAATACTAAATTAAATATAACAGCGCCAAGAGATGAGAATGAAATAGGAAGATATGTAACATTACATACAGAATATAAAGAAGAAGACTTCTTTAATGGATATGATGACTCAGAAGAACCACTAAAAACGATAAATATAGGAGAATTAAAAGCAGGTCAAAAAGTAAAAGTTGAATTTGATATAAAAATACAAAGTGTAAAAATAAATTCTACTGAAAATTCAGAGTTACTAATACCAATGGTTGTAAAAGCTATTGCAGATGATATGCAAAAAGAAGTAAGTTCTAATGAATATATATTAAAAGCAGAAAAAGCAAATATAGCACTTATGGTAAAACATAGTATGACTACAGATTCAATATTAATTAAAGGTGATGAGCTTACATATACTGCAAAAGTAGATCAAAAGAATAATCATAATTCACTAAAAAATGTAAGTATAAAAATGAAAATACCAAAAGGTTTAGAGATTGAAGAAGCAACAGTAGAAAACTTAGTAACATTAGAAGAGGAAATAGTAGCAGACATAAATATAAATAAAAATACTAATATTGTAGAATTCATAGTACAAGAACTATATATAGGCTCAGAAATAAATTGTAATGTAAAAACGAAGATAGGAGATATAACAGGAGAAATATCACCAACAGTTACAGCAGTAGTAGACAAAGAAGAATATACTGGAAATATAATAAAAAATACAGTAAGCAAATTAAACTTTACAATTGTGCAAGCAAAATTAGATAATCCATATGTAAAAGAAGATGAAAAAATTACTTTTGAATATACAGTAAAAAATACAAGTAATGTATACTCAAGTGACTTTACATTTGAAAATATAGTTCCAGAGGGAATGAAAATAGTAGACGTAGAAACTATAATAGGTAGCGAAAGTGTAAAAATAAAAAATTATGACGAAGAAAAATTAGTTATAAATAAAACATTTAAAGAAGGACAAACAATTAAATTTAGAGTAACAATGCAAGCTAATTTATTACCAGAAGGCGAAAAACAAAAAGAAATAGAAAATTATGCAAGCATATATGCACAAGGCTTTGACAAAATAGAATCAAACAAAGTAAAAGTAACAATAGAATACAATGAGGAAGCATATAGAGGAGAAGAAGATACCCCAGATGATCCAAATAACCCAAATAATCCAACAGATAATAAAAAGGTAATTTCAGGTTTAGCATGGCTTGACGCAAATGCAAATGGAGGAAGAGACGATGGTGAAATGCTACTTCCAGGAATAGAAGTAAGGTTATTAAATAAGAAAACAAACAAAGTTATAAAAACAGATGCAACATCATCAAATGGTGAATATATATTTAGTGGAATTGATGAAGGTGAATATTTAGTAGTATTTGTATATGATACTGGATTATATAAATTAGCTGAATATAGGAAAAATAATGTAAGCCAAAGTACAAATTCAGACTTTATAAATGTAACTATGGATATAAACGGAAAAGAACAAACAGTTGCAGTTTCAGACACAATAAAAATAACAAACTCTAATGCAAGAAATATAGACATAGGTTTAATAGAGCTTGATAAATCTGATATGAAACTTGATAAATATATATCATCAGTAACAGTTACTTATGGAAATACAGTAAAAACATATAGTTATAACAATTTAAAAGTAGCAAAGGTTGAAATTCCAGCAAAAGAACTTAAAAATGCAACAGTTATAGTAGACTACAAAATAGTAGTTACAAATGAAGGATCTATAGCGAACTATGTAAAAAAAGTAGTAGATTACACACCAAAAGATATGAAATTCAACTCAGAATTAAATAAAGATTGGTATGCAGCAAGCAATGGAGACTTATACAATTCAAGTTTGGCAAATACAAAAATAGAAGCAGGACAAAGTAAAGAACTAACCTTAACATTAACTAAAAAGATGACAGAAAATAATGTAGGAATAGTAAATAATAATGCAGAAATATATGAAGTATACAATGAAGAAGGGAAAAAAGATATAGATTCGATAGCAGGAAATAAAGTAAGTGGTGAAGACGACATGTCAGCAGCAGATCTTGTAATAAGTGTAAAAACAGGTGATGCAATTATATACACACTAATTATTTCAAGTATAATATGTACAATTGCAGCAGTAAGTATTTACTATATAAGAAAAATAGTATTAAGAAGAATGTAGAAAGGAAGGTATATTAATATGAAAGAAAAAATAAGAAAAATAATTAATTTAATAATTCTTACAATGTTAGCAATAATAGTATTTGTACTTGCAAAAAATATACCTTTTATTCTAACAGGTAAAAAACAAAATGAAGAAATAGATACTATAAAAACAATACAAAAAGTAGGAAATGAAAAAATACAAGCCTTAGATGGTGGACCAACAGGTGCACTATTTGAACTACACGAAGGTAATGTGGTAAAAGATGGAGATCATTGGAGAGTTATAGGTGACGGAATACCAACACCACTATATTGTGCTCAAAAAGGATCATCTTTAAATGGTCATGGAAAGTCATATAAAGAAATTTCAGATTATGCAAAATCAAAAAATGGTGCAACAACTGGCTGGGTTACAGGAAATACACATATAGGAGTATTTGAATATACATCAAGGGCATATTATTTCGATGATGGTACAAGAGCAGCTAGTGATTATGAAGCATATGTAGTAACATTTCCAGATCCAGAATGGGACAGTTGGTCAGCAATAAAACAAGAGGCAATTTGGGATACAGTAACTTTATCAAACAACAAAAAAGTTCCTAAGCCAACAAGTAGTGGAATAGTAGCAGAAGCACTAGGACAACAGGCAGCAGCTTATACTGACTTTATAACAAAAGTAAAAGCTAATAATGGGACTATGAAAAAAGAAGACAAAACTACTAAAGAAAATGTAAGAGTTAACTATAACAATGAGACAAAAGAATATGTAGCTGGACCATTTAAAATAGATTATATACCTGGAGACTATGGCTTAGTGATGGGTGGAATAAAAGACATGTATATAATTGGCGAAAAAACACCAAGGATAGAAATAAAATCTTTTATAATAGCGGGACAAGAAATTAAACCTAACTATTTTAAGCCAATGGATGACAAACACTTAGTAGGTATAGATGAACAAAGATATCCAAAGCCAAACGAGGAGTTTTGGGTAAAATTCGATGAAAAGCCAGATGAAGATATAGAGAAAATACATATAGATTTCGAATGGGTGGAAGCAGAAGCAACACTATCATACTATAAAGCAAAAAAATATAAAAATACATATAAAGAAACTGACGAAGATAAAACAGAAAATGAAAAGACTGGTACAAAAGACAAACTTGATGAAAACGGAAACGTAATAGGTACAGAGGATGTATATGAAGATGTTAAGTACTATAAATGTACAATATCTGATTCAAAAGTAGTAGCGGTAGATGCTGGTTTTCAAAGATTATTGGCAACAAAAGGAACAAGAAGCTTAAAGCAAGATATGATGGAAATAGAAATACCAAATCCAGAAGAACCACCAACAACTCCACCACCACCAGACTTACCACCACCACCTAAAAAACTACAAATAAAATTAGCAGGTTATGTATGGGAAGATGAGAAATCAAGTAAAGAGTCAAAGGTTAATGGTGTTAAAGATGGAGAAGAAAGTTTTAAAAGAGGAGTAGAAGTAATATTACACTACGAAGATGGCTCAATAGTTACTAAAGATGCTAATAGGAAACAATTAGTAAATCCATATGTAACAGGTGATGATGGATATTATGAATTTACTCACTTAGACTCTAAAAAGAAATACTATATAGAATTTGTATATGATGGGCAAATATATCAAGCAACCCAATATACAGGAGCAAGACTTCCACTAAGTAACAGTGATGTAAACTCAAATGCTATTGAAAATGCTAGTCAAAGAATTGATTTTAATAATAATTTTGAACATATTAATTCAGCACCTCAAAGTTACAATATAAGAAGAAGTTTATATATGAGCGGGACAAATATAGTATATATTGTAAGTAAATATAGCAGTGATTATTGCAATACAAACCATAATCATAGTACAGATGAAGAAAGGGCAGGATGTTCAACTCCTTATGGAATAAAAGAAATATATGATTATGTAGTAGATAAAGCTATAGAGTTAAATAGTTATTCTTCAGCATATAGTAGTGCATTAGGAGCATTTGGAGACAGCGATAATACAAGAAGTAAATTACAATTTATAGAAGATTGTAGAATATCTTCATCTACAAATGAAAATCCTGGGGGAATATATCCAATATATGATAAATTCGTAATAGGAACTAAAGATAAAACTATAGGCGGAATAAAATATAAAGCATTATATCCAGAACACTTAAATATAGACTTTGGTTTAACAAAAAGAGAAACATTCGACTTAGCATTAAGAAAAGACGTACAAAAAGCAACAATCGAAATGAATGGTAAGTCACATATATACACATATGATACATTAGATAAATTCCATTGTAACGATTGTGGACATGAAGGAAAGAATGAAGAATTATTAAATAACTTACAATGTCCAAAATGTAATAGTGAAAATATAAGGGAACTATGGGATATTGATATAAGGCTTTCAGATATAGGCGTTAATAATAAGAAATATTATGATACTAACTACTCAAGAGAGATATTTGCATCAGATTATCAATATAAAGTATCTGATTATAAAGACCAAGATGGCAATAACATAAGTAACCAATATGGAAAAACAAAGTCAGATGAATTAAATGTATATGTAACATATAAATTAACAGTTCATAACCAATCACAAAGTGTACTAGGAGAAGTAATGGAAATAGTAGATTACTTTGACGAAGACTATGAATATATAGACGAACGTTCATACATTCAAATAAGATATGGTGTAGATGCTAATAGTTCAGAACATAATGACGAGCACTTAGCAGCAGTAGGAACTAATATGCCAGTGGGAGTAAATTATACAAGTAGATATCCAGATAGTACTACAGATATACAAGGATACAAAAAACTATATATAACTGGACTAGAAAATAAGAAACTTTCATCAGGTCAAACAGCGTATATTTATCTAACGTTTAGAGTAACAAAAGAGAAAATAAACAATGAAGATTGGATTAAGTTAGATGAAAATATACAAACTACAAATCCAATAGGGGTAGGTAAAGAGAATATTGTAGAAATAAATGGATATAAAACATATTACAAAAGTGGAACAGAAATACCAAATGTAGGAACAGTTTCAGGATATAGTAAAGTGGCAGGACTACTTGACATAGACTCAATACCAGGAAACTTAAATCCAAATGATGTACCAAAAGATGGAAATATTAACTATGAAAATTTTGAAGACGATACAGACAAAGCACCAAATATTAGGCTAGTATTATATAGGGAAAAAGGTCCAAATGGAGAAGAGATAATAACATTTAGAAGTACAGACGGAATTATATGGGAAGACTTAAGAGATGAAAAAAATGATGACCAAAAGACAACAGTAGGAAATGGAATATTTGAGCCAGATAAAAATGAACCACAAATAAATGGTGTAACTGTGCAACTAGTAGAGCTTATGGATAATGGAAAAGAATATATATGGAAAACATTTTCATCAGGAGTAGGAAGTTATTCACCAGTAATAAGAACAATAGGAAATGATAAATATGGAAAGGTAGAAATACCAACACAACAGGATGATACAAGAGGAAAATATATATTCAACTCATATATTCCAGGAAACTATATTGTTAGATTTATATATGGAGATACAGTACAAACCGTATTACCAAATACTTCTACAAATATAACAGAAGCATTTGGAAGCAAAGGTCAGAATTCTAAATCATACAATGGTCAAGACTATAAGTCAACAACATATCAAGAAGGAATAAACCAAAACCTTGTATCAGAGAATAGAAAACAAAGCGTATGGAAAAATGAAAATGGTAACCTTAAATACGTTTGGAGAGAAAACTCAAGTTGGAAGGATGGTAAAGAAACATTAGGAAAAGAAAAGACTAAAATATCTACATTTAAGTCAGATGCTTCAAACAATGAAACTGTAAAAGTATTACCAGATGGAACAAAGGTACCAGAAAAGGATCAAAATGGATACATTTACGATATAACAGCTTCAGAGGCTAAGCAAAATGTATCAGATGCAAAAGACATAATGAGAGATGACAACGAAAATACACAAAATGGAAGGCAAAGTAAAACATTAAATAGTAGAGAAGATGTAATAGGATATTCAAATAGCGATGTTAAAAACTTCATTGCAGAAGTGCTAGCATCACATGAAAAAATGCCATTGAATGACAATGACTTAAGTGCTAAACTAAATGAATTAATGGCAAAGACTCAAATGACAGCAGAAACAGGTATGATGGTAATAGAATTTGAATGTGATAAACAAGAAACAGAGGGTCAAACAGAAAAAAATAATACTTCATACAAAATTACTAATGTAAACTTAGGATTAGAAGAAAGACCAAAAGCACAGCTTGCAGTAAATAAAAAAGTAACAAATATTAAATTAACATTAGCCGATGGTTCAACATTATTTGATGCAACTCAAAAAGCAGATAACCTATTATGGATAAAACGAGAAGACAGAGAAACTAACTATAAATATGGTGACTATAAGCTAGAGGGTGACCCAATGCAATATATAAGAAATAAAGGAAAACAACAACAATTTGGTTTTGCACAATTAACAATGGATGAAGAATTAATGCATGGAGCAACAATAAAAATTTCGTATGAAATAAAAGTAACTAATATAGGTGAAGTAGACTACAAAGATAACTTATTCTACTATACAGGAAATGTAAGTAATAAAGAAGATACAGTAGTAAAAACACAAGCAAATAAATTGATAGATTATGTAGCAAATAACTTACAATTCTACTCAGTAGATAACCCAGCATGGGAAATAATTGAAAAAGATACATTATTTGCAGGAAGCGAAAATAACTTCAATTCAAGTGAAACTCTAGTACATAATAACTTAAGGGGTGAAGCAAATAAATACAATACAATTATACAAACAAGTTCAAACTCTAAAATTGCACAAACCGAACTAATACCAACGATATATTATGATACAGATAATGATAGAGAAAATAATAGTATGGTAGCTGATGAACTAGTATTAACACAATTAATTACTTCAGAAAACAAATCAGACGATTTAAAATACAGAAATATTACAGAAATAGTAGTTACAAGTAATGATGTAGGAAGAAGAAATGCATATTCAGTAGTAGGAAATCAAAACCCAGGAGAAGAACCACAAGAAATAGATACTGACAGAGCAGATATAGTTCAAATATTACCACCATATGGTAGAACAGGAACAAACTACATAATAGCAATAACAGTAATAGTATCAAGTATTATACTAATAGCAGGAATAATATTTATCAAGAAAAAAGTACTAAAATAGAATATTCAAAATAAAAAATTGCAAACCTTAAACAGTTTGCAATTTTTTATATTTTATATAATATAAAAAGTAATAAAAACAAATAAACAGCATAAATTAAAAAAGGTGATATAAGTGGTGAAAAAGAAAAGTTTATTTAAAACAATAATATTAACTATACTGCTAATAAATATATGTATACCATTAGTTTATGCAGATGATGAAGATGAAATAGACTTAAATTTAGAAGAAATAAATCAAATAGTAGAATCAGCGACAAAGCCAGTAAATGAGCCTATACTAAATTCAAAGGCGGCTATAATTTATGATAGAGAAACCAAAAAAATAATATGGGGAAAAAATGAAAAACAAAAAAGACCAATGGCGTCAACCACAAAAATAATGACAGCAATAGTAGTATTAGAAAATACTAATTTAAAAGACACAGTAACAATTTCCAAAAAAGCAGCAAATACAGGGGGCTCATGCCTAAAAGTAAATACAGAAGATAAAGTAACTGTAGAGGACCTACTTTTAGGTTTAATGCTTCGCTCGCGGAAATGATACAGCAGTAGCATTAGCAGAGCATGTAGGAGGAAGTGTAGAAGGCTTTATAAAATTAATGAACAAAAAAGCAGAGGAATTAGGGCTTCAAAATACACACTTTGTAACACCACATGGACTAGATGATGACAACCATTATACAACAGCATATGAACTTGCAGTTCTTACAGATTATGCATTAAACAATAAGAAGTTTGCACAAATAGTAAACACAAAAACATGTACAATAAGCGTAAATGGACAGCCAAGGCAAATTACAAATACAAACGAACTTCTAGGAAATTTGAATGGAGTAAATGGAGTAAAAACAGGATTTACAGGTAATGCAATGAGATGTTTAGTAACATCATGTACAAGGAATGGAAATCAAATAATAACAGTAGTACTAGGTGCAGACACAAAAAACAAAAGAACAGAAGATAGTATAAAGCTAATAGAATATGCATTTTCAAATTATGAAAGAATCAATTTAGAAGAAACTATCAAAAAAGAATTCGAAAATTGGAAACAAATAAATGAAAAGCGCATATATATAAATAAGGCAGAAAACAAAAATATAGAACTAATATTAAACAGAATAGAAAACAAACAAATACCAATAAAAAAAGGTTCAGAGAAAGATATAAAAATAGAAATAAACTGTATATATCAATTTGAAGCACCACTACCTAAATTAGCAAAAGTAGGGACTTTAATAATAAAGAACAAAGAGGAAATAATAGAAGCTGTTGATATACAAACAAAAGAAGAAATAAAAAAGAAGAGTGTAATAAATTATATGTTCCAATTTTTTGAAAATTTACCTACATGTCTTGACTTTTACAAATAAATTTGTTATTATAAATATGCTTTGAAAATATCAAGTGTATGCGAGAATAGCTGAGCTCACAGAGTGCTGCCTTGCCAGGGCAACGGCATTAATTTAGAATTATATATTTTTGCAGGTATAATTTAATGGTAAAATCCAGCCTTGCCAAGGCTGTTATACGAGTTCGATTCTCGTTACCTGCTCCACAAAAGCCTTGAGGATGTAAGATTCGGCGCTATAGCCAAGCGGTAAGGCACGAGTCTGCAAAACTCTGATCCCCGGTTCAAATCCGGGTGGCGCCTCCAAACTACAGTCCTCTTGACAAATATATAATTCTAAAAAAATTTATGAGTTTTTTCGCAATAATTTAATAATTTTATTTAGTATTTACTTAGTAGCATAAGTAAGTACTTTTTTATATGTTTTTATGTCAAAAATAAGAATGCAATGTTTCCAAGGCTTTTGTCATTTAGCAAGAATAAAAGTAAGAATAAAGTATCAAAATAACGGAAAAGCTGTAAAATCAAAAGATTTTACAGCTGAGTATTAATATTTATTCATTTAAAAAAGTTTCTAATTCTGCAATGATCATGTCTATGCCTGTTATGTCAGCAGAAGTTAAAGGTACAGGGCTACCAGCACTATTATCATTAATACTTCTTTTAAAAAGATTTATATGCATCCGTAAGGAAGCACTTGAAAAGAAGCGGTAGGAAGATAAAGTATTGTTAATGGAACTAAGCAGTCTATACGCATCAAATTGATAATAAGTTGAACGTAAACCTGAAATAGCTATTTTTAAGCTATCCTGTAACATGCTACTATTATTGGATTTGGAAAAAGACATAATAAATTACATTCCTTTCTCGCTTCGCTCACAAGGCACACATAGGAATGAA